>NZ_JBMXBO010000011.1:0-96070 GCF_049546925.1 Acinetobacter sp. AND/436 | reverse complement strand
GGGAAATTTGTGTGAGAAATAAAGATAAGTAGAATCAAAATGACAGTGAAATGAGAAAAATAGAGAAGATTAACCTTCCTCTTGATTTCTCAACTGTCGGCGAGCATGTTTTAAAGCCGTTCTTAAACCTTCTTCAAGCGTCGGATGATAGAAAGGCTTAGCAAGAAGTTCATCTAACGTTACCCCTTCATCAATCAGCCAAGCAAAAGTATGGGCAAAATGTTCGGCAGATTTTACAAAGAGTTCTGCGCCTAATAACTGGCGTGTACGTTTATCAATATAAATTTCGACAGCGCCTTTATTTTTAGCCAGAACCATCGCCCGACCTTGGCGCTCATAAGAAACCTTTCCAATCACAAAGTCGCTGTTCTTGTTTTTAAGCTGTTTATAGCTTTGGCCAGCAATTGCCATTTCCGGTTGACTAAACACAATACTCAGCGGTGTTAAGTCTTTTAAACTCTTCAGTTTTGGATAATTAAGGCAGTTATGCACTGCACCTCGGCCTTCATGGGCTGCTTCATGCTGAATGGGGGTAGAGGTATGTGCATCACCAACCACAAAAATTGGATAATTGCCTAGCTGTTTGGTTTGTGGATCAATCGGTAGCTCTTTAAGATTATCGAACTGAGAGTCAATCTGTTGTAGATTCAGCGAATCTAAATGACTACGACGGCCGGTGGCCACCAGTACATAATCAACCATAAGGTGCTGCGTTTGACCTTGCTCGCTAAACTCAAGCTTGACCTGATTGCCTACCTTTTCCACGTTTTGCGGTAAGACTTCAAACTTAATCTTTAATTCATTACTGAGAATATCTTGGGCGAGTTGTTGCAGATCAGGGCTGGTCAGGGCACCAACACGACGGCTTCGTGCGAATATTGTCGTATCACAGCCCAACCTTTGCATGGCTTGAGCCAGCTCCAGTGCAATGACACCACTGCCAATCACGGCTAAAGATTTAGGGATGGCGTCTAGTTCAAAGATTTGATCTGAGGTAATCAGTCGTTCACCGAGCTGCTGCTTCCATTCAGCGTCATAGGTTGGGGTAGAGCCGACAGCCAGAATAAAGGCTTTGGCCTGATATTGCTGTTGGTTCACCTGTACGGTTTGAGCATCAATAAACTCTGCCTTGCCTTGAATTTTGTGTTGTGCATCCCAGCTTTCAACTTCTTTTAAAGTGGCCTGGGTGAAATGGTCACGTAAAGCGCGGACATGCGGCATCACCTGTGTGGTATCGACCTGGGCTTTGATGTTGAGACCAACTTTATCTGCTTCTTGCAAATCGTGTAGGCGATGTGCAGCAGAAATTAGCACTTTACTGGGCATACAACCGACTCGGGCACAGGTCGTATCCCAGGAACCGTCATTAATAATAAGAATATTTTGTGTGTGCTTGATGGCTTCTTGAAAAGCAGTGATTCCTGCTGTGCCTGCACCAATAATAATAATGTCGTACATAGGAGCAATTTAAATAAAGAGAGATACTATCGAATATATAAAAAAACCCTTTATTTAGAGGGTTTTTTATCAAATAGTTACACTTCAATTCATTAACGAGCTGAGTACTTCAAATATCTATTGTACATTCACGTTTTTTAAATTTGATATTAAAGTGTGGTCCCCACACTCACCCCCACCGTTGGGCGGACATCCATGGAGCTACAACCTGCCAATACACATGCACAAATCAGCATGATCCAGATTTTATTCATGCAATAACCCCTGATTTTTTGCCTGATTAAATAAGGCTGCCGAACGTGAACCACTACGACAGACCATTAAAATCGGTTTCGGTAGTTCATTATAGTATTTCGCAAACTCTTGCACATCGGCCTGGGAAATTGCACCGCTGCTGACCGGTTGATAAATCACGCTAACCCGTGATTTCTCGGCGATGTCACGCAATTGGTTCACTTTGACTGTGTTGCCTGCTTCCTGATCGGGACGGTTCACAATCACCGATTTAAACCCATCTTGCAGCAAGGTCTTAAATTTCTCAGGTGTCATTTGCCCAGAAACACTAAGATTGGCATTTAACGCACGGCTAAAATCACTGGCAGCAACGCATAGGGAGGTCGTGGTCATTGAGAGTGCCAAAACCATCCCCATCCACAACGACTTAGTCATCTAGCAGGTCCATTTGTTTGGCCAGTTGATATAAGTTATTTGAGCGGTTGCCAGTCCGGCAGAACATCAGAACCGGTTTTGGCAATTCATTAAAGTGATTGGCAAAGGTGCGGACGTCTAATTCGGTGATTTGCCCAGCCACCACCGGTTGATAGACATAATCTAACCCTGCATTACGCGCTGCATCTTCAATTTGTGCGCTGGTCGGTTGTTCCGGGCCACCTTCCATGTCTGGACGGTTGTTAATAATTGATTTAAAGCCTTTTTCAACTACCTGGGTTACGTGTTCCGGGCCAATTTGACCTGCAAAGCCAACATGCTCACTCATAATGCCACTCCATCATCCATATCTGAATATTATGCTCTATAATACCACTAGCCAGATTTTCGCGCAGATTGTTCTGAAATATTTATAAACGATTACAACCATAAAACAACGCACTGGAGCAGCCATGCATGCCTATACTGTCGAGCCTCTCTATGTCAAAAGCGGTCAGGAGGTCATTGCTGCCGATTTTTACCTGCCAAAAACTTCCACTAAACCAGCCGTGATTTTAATGGCGCATGGTCTGGCCGGCCTGCGTCAGTTCAAGCTGGTGCAATATGCCAAACGCTTTGCCCGCGCCGGTTATGCGGTGGTGCTGTTTGATTATCGCTATTGGGGCGGCAGTACCGGGCGTCCGCGGGAGCTGGTGTCGTTGTCGCGGCAGCTGGATGACTGGCGTACCATGATTTCACATGTACAGGAACGGCAATCGGTGGATGGGCGGCGGATTATCCTGTGGGGTACAGCGCTAAGTGGCGGCTATGTTTTAACTTTGGCTTCGCAGTTAAACCATTTAAAAGCGGTGATGGTGCAGGTGCCATTTGTGGATGGTGCGGCCAGTGCCAAGCTGTATCCGATTCAGCAGCTGCCACGTGCCTTAAAAATTTCCAGTCAGGATTATATGGGCGCTAAAGTCGGCTTAATGCCAAAAACCTTGCCGGTAGTTGATCCGAAAGGGCTGTGTTTCTTACCGACGGCGGATAGTTATGAAGGTTATCTGTCGATTTTACATCCAGATTTTTACTGGAGTGGCGAGATTCCGGCACGGGCGCTGTTTCATCTGATCCGTTATCGGCCGATTCAGGATGTGCGCCAGATTAATATTCCGGTGCTGTTTATTGCCGCCAAACGCGACAGCCTGATCCCGATTGAATCGAGTCGTGAAACAGCCACCAATATTGCGCCTTATGTGCAATATCATGAATGGGATATGCAGCATTTTGATGTTTATCATGGCCAATATTTTGAAAAAGCCGTCAAGACTCAATTAGAATTTCTACATCAGCATATTGGAGTAAGCTAAATGATTGTTGTCTGTCCAGCCTGTAGTGCCAAAAACCGTGTTCCGGAGGATAAGCTAACTGCCCATCCAACATGCGGACAATGTCATCAGGCTTTAATTCCACTGGCACCGATTGACCTGAATGAGCAGAATTTTAGCCAGTTTATCCAGCACAGTGATTTGCCAATCCTGATCGACCTGTGGGCAGAGTGGTGTGGACCCTGCAAGATGATGGCGCCGCATTTTGCCCAGGTTGCGGCGCAATATCCGCAAGTAATTTTTGCCAAAATTAATACTGAAGAAAATCCGCGTTTAAGCAGTGCTTTTAATGTGCGCAGTATTCCCACGCTGGTGTTGATGAATAAGACCACCGAAATTGCTAGAATAAGCGGCGCATTAAGATCGACCGAACTGAAACAGTGGTTAGATCAGCACTTAACTTCAAACCCTTAATCACGCCCGGAGCGAATGTGTCAGATTCTCAACTAAAACCGGAAGGGACGCTCTCTCTTCAAACCATTGCTATGCCTGCCGATACCAACTGGAGTGGAGATGTGTTCGGGGGCTGGATTGTTTCGCAGATGGATTTGGCCGGGGCAATTCATGCCGAGCGTTTTACCCAAGGTCGCTGTGCCACCATTGCCATTAACCAGATGACCTTTCTGGTGCCTGTGAAAGTGGGTGATGTGATCAGCTGCTATACCAAAATCCTGAAACTGGGCAATACCTCAATTCAGATGCAGATTGAAGTCTGGGACAGCCATGACAGTTCACGTGCAGCAAAACGCGTTACCGAAGGCGTCTTTACCTTTGTCGCGGTAGATGTCAAAGGCAACAAGCGTCAGATTTCCGAGGAAGTGAAGCAGAAGTATCTGGAATCGTAAGCTGTATAATTTGTGCACTCAAAGATCAAAAATCCCAGTTCTGAAACTGGGGTTTTTTTATGGTTTAAAGCGGGTTAACGGGCTTTTTTAAGCTGATCTTTACTGACCCAGGCCCAGAGCATTTCACATTGAATTGGTGCTTCACCCGATTCATCGGTCACTTCGACCGCAACCAGCGTTTCACCTTTTTCGGTGTGTTGCATCAAGTGCTGCTGTTCTGCTGTCAGCGTTGCGACTGCGGTCATGGCGCCTTGCGTCGGGCGTTTAAAATCAACTTTAAAGCTTTTAATTAACACAATCGAGTGATCGGGCACATTCATGCCGGTCACAAAGCCGGTGGCAGTTTCTGCAATTAGCGCCATAGCACAGGCATGTACCTGGCCAATATGGTTTTGCATGGCTTTATGATTGTCAATTTTCACCACCACTTTGGCCGAACTGACTTCGAGATATTTTAATTTGGCTGTCCCCACCATAGGCACGATCCGGCCAAAGGCTTTGCTCCACAAAGTGGTGCGAATCACCTGTGGAAATTTTGCTGTCGCTTTGACTAATTTTGCTAAACGATTCGCTTGTGCCATGATCGATTCCTATGCGGGAGCAAAGAGCTTAATCTTTGAAGTTGTTAAATTGCAGTGGCAGGCCAAATTGCTGTTCTTTTAAAAACGCCATCACTTGCTGTAAGGTGTCGCGTTTTTTATCCGTCACACGGATTTTGTCGCCCTGAATAGAAGATTGCACTTTAATGCCGCTTTCTTTAATGGCTTTATTAATTTTTTTCGCGGTATCAGAGTCAAGACCATCTTTGAGCTTCACCGTCTGAATCACGTTTTTACCTGAGGCCGTGGCTTTTTGCGGGTCTAGCGCCTGCACATCAATCTTACGTTTATAAAAATGATTCTCCAGCATGGTATATACTTGCTCACATTGGAAATCACTTTCGGTTTTGATTTTGATCTCTTTGGCTTTCTCATTCAGTTCGATAGAAACATCTTGACCACGGAAATCGAAACGTGTTGCGATTTCTTTTTGAGTATTCTGAACTGCATGATTTACTTCAAAAATTTCTAATTCTGAAACAATATCGAAAGATGGCATAGTTTAGACCTTTACAAATGGAAAGAATATCTGAGATGCTAGGGATGTTTTCTTCATTTGCCAAGTGTTGTTTACATCAAAGGAGTGCACAATGATCCGTAAGCAAGAAATTACAACATTTGAGTTCCCAGAAAATGCAATCATCTGGGATGTCCGTGATGCAAGTGCTTATGCTGAAGCGCATATTCAAGGCGCAGTCAATCAGCCAATTGCCAACTTGTCAGCAGATAGCTTGACTCAGGTGTCAGCGGATCAACCGATTTACATCTTATGTGGCGGTGGCAGCAAAGCGCCGCGTGCGGCTGAATTGTTAGAAGAGCTGGACAGCTCACGTGAATATGTGGTGCTGATGGGCGGTACCCGTGCTGCACGTGATGCTGGTTTGCCTTTGGTTCAAGGGCAATAATCAAAAAGCGCCGTCAGGCGCTTTTTTATGAACACTGTTTATCATTGACTAAAAAAGATCAGAATACTCTCTCACATGATCAAGCATTTAAAATGAAGAAAATAAATGCTCTCCTCGACTTCCACACTAAGCCTGATCTTTCAAACTAAACCGGGCCATCATTCTCGATCTATACAACGTTTTTAGCTTAGGCCTTAAAATACGGTTTCTTGGCTTTGGCTTTCTTTTGAAAACGGCGGATGTTGAGTTTTTCCAGTACCTGCATCGGCACCGGGCAGGCCTCGTTTAAAATCTGCGCGGCCAGAATTTCACTACATAGCGGTGCAAACAGAAAACCTTTGGAACCGAGTCCAGTCAGGCTATAGACTTGCTGTCCGGGTTCAAGCGCCCCGAGCAGCGGGAAATAATCCTGACTTTGCGCACGGATCGACGCGCGGCCTTGCCAGTTGTGTGGATCGGGCAGGGTGTCCGCATAGTCGGGGAAGACGCTACGGATCAGCGCCAGATTATGTTCATGATCTTCTCGTAAGACTTCGGCATCATCCCGACCCGGATAAAAAGACGCGCCTAAAATCAACTGCTCTGCATCGAGCTGCATACAGTAACCGCCATAACTATAGGCGCTATCTAAACGCAGCGGCTGCTGGGTATTCTTCAGCCAGCTGACCTGACCCCGAATCGGTTTTAACAGCGGATAATGTTCAAAAAACTGGCCGGATTCACGGGCTGTGCAGACAAAGACATGATCAAACTGGCCCAGAGATTGGTTGTCACTGAACAGTTCCGGTCGATCTGTCGGGTGAATCTGAGTGATTTTGGCCTGCTGATATTGAATCCGCTCATGCGCCAGAATCTCCGCACACAGTTGATGTGGCGACACCGCGCCAGCCTGTAGCAGACGCAGGGCAGGAAATTCTGATCGCAGCTGTGCGTCTAAATCTTTTTCCAGAATACCTGGCGGATATTGATCGGCCAGTGCCAGCAGCTGTTCCGGATTTTTTAGCCCAAGCTGATTGACCTGAATCGGGCGGAAGGCCTGAAACTTTGCATAATGATTTAAGGCATGTTGCCAGGCCAGGGTCATTAAATGGGTATGGCTCTGTTCAATAGCACAGAGCTTCGGATTGAGCAGGGCCAGTGGATTGCCCGAGCCACCCGCCAGTGGCGCGCTTTGATCATACAGAGAAACTTGATGCCCACGCTGAGCAAAAGCCCAAGCCAGACTTAAACCGGCAATACCGGCACCAATAATGGCAATATGCCGTTGCTGTACAGAGGTCGAAGGAACTGAGGTTGCTGGTTCAGTTTCCCGTTCTGGGCTAAGCGGTTCTTCTGGCGCTAACCAGATGCCTTTTAGCATTTCGCGTTTATGGCCAAACCCGCGCGGCCGGGAAATATGAATCCCGTGCTGTCTTAAACCTCGCTTTAACACCCCGGCTACACTAAAGGAAGCGAAGGTAGTGCCGACATCTGACAGGCGAATAATATGATTGAGCACCTGTTCTTCCCACATATCCGGATTGCAGGAGGGCGCAAAGCCATCTAAAAACCAGGCATTGACCTGTGTGGTTTTGGCCATCATCGGAAAGACATCGTGCGCATCACCGAGCCAAAGGTCGATAGAAAAACGCTGCTCCGGAAACGACAGGCGATGACAGCCGGCCAGTGGTAATGGGTACTGGGCAATCAGCTGATCGGCCAGAGGTTTTAATTCTGGCCAGGCATTTAAGGCGCGAATTAAATCGGCTTTGGAAAGCGGAAATTTCTCCACCGAAATGGCATGTAAATGGCTGTGATTCTCAGGACGCACCTGTTGCCACAATTGCCATAAGGCCAGAATATTCAGGCCGGTGCCGAAGCCGGTTTCTCCGACACAGAAATATTCATAATCTTGCAGGTCTGCCAGACGCTCGGACAGGTCATTACCGTTTAAAAACACATGCCGGGTTTCCAGCAGGCCATTGTCCTTGGAAAAGTAGACATCCCCAAACTGTTTCGATACCGGGACATCAATGCCCTCAATATGTTGCCAATCGAGATCGGCGGTTTGAATGCGATTAGACAAAACCCAGATTACCTTTAATGAAGCAGAACATTACCACTGACGGCGACGTTTGGTATACACATAGCTGGCCACCAAAAAGCCCAGCAATACGCCGACAGCCAGCGTGGCAGCGCCGTAAAGAAACATCTGTGCGCTACGTTCACTTTGTAAGACCTGAACCTGTACACCCAGATTGTCATTTTTCAGCTGCAGTTCCTGGTTTTGCGCCAGTGCTTCCAGATTGGCTTTTTCCAGCTGTTGCAGGCGGCTTTCCTGATCTTTGACCAGCGCCTTGATTTTAGCTTCCTGTGCCGCTTTATTCTTGGCTAGCTGCTCAGCGGTCAGCGGCTGGTTGGCCGTTGCCGGCGCTGTGGTGGTGGCCACAGCCGGTATAATCGCCGGTTTGGCTGGCGTTGCGACCGCTGGCGTGACTTGAGCCGTGGTATTTACAGCAGCGGGTGCAGCCGGTTCAACGGCCCACAGTGCAGAACAGAAGAAGGATAGACCCAGTAGACTCGGGACAACAACGCGCATGCAGCTTATCCTTTAGGAAATGCTTTATTAAAAGGTTTGACTTCAATCTGGCCATAGACGCCTGCTTTCAGGAATGGCTCATCTTGTAGCCAAGCATCAAGGGCTTCACGAGACTCAAAATCGACAATAATGGTACTGCCATAAAAGCCCGCTTGCGGATTGGTCGGATCTTTCGGCATCGCACCGGCGACAATCAGACGGCCTTCATCATCCAGCTGTTGCAGACGTTCAAGATGTTGCGGACGAATGGCCAGACGTTTTTCGACGGTTCCTTCGTTATCGGTACAGGTCACCACAAATAAAGGCATAAGGTATTCTCGCTCAAGCGGACTGAAGGATTTATTCGGCAGTTTTAAAGTATTTACGCAATACAATAAACTGAATAATGATAAAGGAAAACATCACAATCATGTCACCAAAAGCAGTGAATTCTCCCCAGTATTTTCCACCCATAAAGATATAGGCAAAGAAGCCGTGCAGGAAGGACATTAGCAGAAACATCCCGACCCAGGCATAGTTCAGTTTCATCCAGCCTTTGTCGCTTAAATTGAACACTGGTCCAAACAGACGCTGGATTAACGGCTTGCGATCTTTGCTGAACCATGGTGACAGCAGGAAGGCGCCAGCAAAGACCAGATTCAGCAAGACAGCTTTTAGGCGAATATAGAAGTCATCGCTCAGCATTAGGGTAATACCACCAAAAATCACGGTCATAAACAGCACAATCCACTGCTGTTTGTCCAAACGGAATTTTTGAGAGACAAATAATGCGCCATACACCACTAACATGGAAATGATCAGACCAGTGGTGGCCACAAGAATGTTATTGTTATCCACACCACCGGCAGAGCCGATCATTTGCAGCAAAGGATGGTGGGTATCTTTTGGATCTACAGTTTTATATAAATAAAAGAAAATAATGAGTGGCACAAAGTCTAAAAGTGCTTTCATGTTAGAGTATCTAAATCTGATCAAATAAATGTCATAGTATAGAGATGCACGGCGTAGATTTACATACACATAGCAATATTTCTGATGGAACTTTAAGTCCGCAGCAATTGATTGCTGCAGCAGCTGAACTGTCGATCCATACGCTGGCATTGACTGATCATGACAGCATGGATGGAATTGCACTGGCTCAGGAAGCGGCGAAAAATCACGGGATTAAGCTCATATCTGGCGTAGAAATTTCCAGCCAGTGGTCACGTCCGGCGACCAAAAAAAGCTATGCTGTGCATATTGTGGCCTTGAATATGCAAAATCCGGCGCCGATGGCGGCACTACTGGCCCAGCAAAAAAATATTCGTGCTGCGCGCTCCAAACAGATTTGCGAGCTGCTGATTCCGCTGATTGGTGAAGATATTTATGCCGATGTGATTGCCAAGGTCGATAATGTGCCGGATCGGGTGACCCGTACCCATATTGCCAAAACCCTGGTGGAAAAAGGCTATGTCAGCCGGCCGCAGCAGGCCTTTGATAAATACATTAAAGAAGGCAAAAAAGCCTATGTGAAATTTGAAGGCTTGGGCTTGGAAGATACTATCCAGGTGATTCATGCCAGTGGCGGTTTTGCGGTGCTGGCGCATCCGACCCGTTATGACCTGTCGGCGACCAATATCCGTTACCTAATTGAAATTTTCGCCAAATTTGGTGGAGATGCCGTCGAGTTACCGCCGGCGATTGATCCAAGCTCCACCCGGCAGATGGTGGACCGGATGATTGCCGAGCATGGCTTAAAAGTCTCGGTCGGTAGCGATTTTCATGGTGAAAATATGCCATGGATGAAGCTGGGCAATATTCCCAGCCTGAAACCGGGGCAGGTCGGGATTTGGGAAAGTTTTGCCGATCCATCACCGGCGCTGACTGCGTAAACGTATTTCAGCATCAAAAAAAACCTCAGCTGGGCTGAGGTTTTTTGCTTTAGAGCAGGTTATTGTCCTGTGCCTGAATTGGTGGTGGTGTCGGTTTCCCCAAAGTCGAGAGTAATTCGATTTCAATGGTGCGCACCATCGCATCTAAAGGCAAGTCATTACTTTGCGTACCAAATGGCTCTTCAATTTCCGAGCTTAGGGCGTCCAACCCCAAGAAGGTATAAGCCAGAATCCCGACCAATAGTGGTGTCGCCAGCCCCAGCGTCGAGCCCAAGCTAAACGGCAGCATAAAGCAGAAAAAGTACACGGTACGGTTCAGCAATACCGAATAGGCAAACGGCAGCGGGGTGGTGGCAATCCGGTCACAACCGGTTTGCACCAGGCTGAGTTCCATCACATGCTGGTTCATCTGGCTGTAAATAATATCGGAAATTTCACCTTCTTTTAGGGCCTGCATCAGTTCCCATTGAATCAGGCTGAGGGTATATTGCGGCGCATTGGCCTGTTGATACAGCTGGGTTACGGCCTGCTGGCTCATACCGCTGGTTTCTACCAGTTCAGTCGGATTGGCAGTTTGATGGCGCAGACGGTCACGCAACACATTGGCAAACACAATCACATGCTGAATCACCCGTTCCCGGCGGCCTTGGGCCAGCATCCGGCAGTCGCGGTCAAAATGGCGCGCATTGGCAATTAACATGCCCCACAGTTTGCGGGCTTCCCACCAGCGGTCATAACAGGCCGAATTTTTAAAGCCAAGGAAAATCGACAGCACCACCCCAATTAAGGTAAAGCCGATCAGGGGGAAATCAGAGAAGTGAAAATACCCGACATAGGACAGGCCGCCGACAATCGCCGACAGCAACATGACCACGCCCAAAGGTGGTAACACCTTCGGTAAGATGGTACCTCGCCAGGAAAATAACAGCCTAAATACGCTCGGTTGGTCACGTACAATCATGTCTGGGAATCAGCTTAAGTTTTTCATGATCTTCTGTGCTGGCCGGGTTTTTGTCAATATGTTGCGCTGCTTAAAATGTCGACTTGATGAGTTGATGTTCAGCAAAGGAAAAACTGCCTTCGGGAGCAATAATACAATGATCAATCAGGCGGATATCGACCAGCTGGCAGGCCTGCTGGATGCGCTGGGTCAATTGCAAATCGGTCGGTGAGGGCTGTGCCTGTCCCTGAGGATGGTTATGACTGATCACCAGTGCCGTAGTGTTTTTCTGGATGGCAAAGCGTAACAGCTGGTTGATCGAAATTTCACATGAATTGAGTGCGCCAAAAAACAGTTTCTTAAAACAGATTTTGCGCAGCTGCGCATCCAGGCACAATACTGCAAATACTTCCTGAGTTTCACCGAGCAGTTCAAAGCGTAAATAGTCCAGTAGCAGCCGGGAGGAGCTGAGTTCCAGTTTGTCCTGCTGCAAATGCTGGGCGGTATAGCGCCGGCCCAATTCCTTGACCGCCATCAGCTGGCTGTATTTACTTGGACCCATGCCATGAAACTGGCTTAAATCGGGCAGGGCGGCATCGAGTACCGCATTCAGGCTGCCAAAGGCCTGTAATAAATGACGGGCCAGTTCAACGGCAGAGTACTGCTGGGAGCCGGAGCGCAGGAAAATAGCCAGCAGTTCGGCATCGGAAAGACTGTGCGCGCCGTACTGGATCAGGCGTTCACGCGGACGCTCCTGTTCCGGCCAATGTTTAATACTGAAGTTCATTGTTATTAGACTTATTGGTGATGAATTGTTATGGATTTCGCCCAGACATGTCTTGGGAATGACAATATTTAATGCTATTGTGAGCCCCACTGCAACAGAAAGGTAAGCTGTTCGTGAGTTTTGATTTAAGTGTCATTCCTAATAAAAATATTATTGTGGGTATTACTGGCGGTATTGCCGCCTACAAAAGTGCCATTCTGGTTCGCCGTTTAAAGGACGCTGGCTTTAACGTCCGGGTGGTGATGACCGAAGGGGCACAAGCCTTTATTACACCGCTGACCTTTCAGGCGTTGTCGGGCAATCCGGTGCATACCCAGTTGCTGGACCCGGAAGCCGAGGCCGGCATGGGGCATATTGAACTGGCACGCTGGGCCGATCTGGTGCTGATTGCACCGGCCAGCTGTGACACCCTGGCCAAATTTGCCGCCGGTCTGGCAGATGACTTGTTATCGACTTTATATCTGGCCACCAGTGCCCCGGTCTGGGTGGCACCGGCCATGAATCAGCAGATGTGGGCGGCCAAAGCTACGCAGCGCAATCTGGCGACGCTGGTAGACGATGGCGTGCATGTGATTATGCCGGAATCCGGCTCACAAGCCTGTGGTGATGTCGGTCTGGGCCGTATGCCTGAGCCGGAAGAGCTAGCGCGTCAGGTCACCGATTATTTCCATAAAGCGCAGCGTGCGATTGCTGAAAAATTTGGCTTACTGGCCAGCAAGCATGTGGTGATTACCGCCGGGCCAACCCGTGAAGCAATTGATCCGGTACGTTATATTTCCAATCATAGTACCGGGAAAATGGGCTTTGCCCTGGCAGCAGCCTGCTATGCAGCTGGCGCCAAAGTTACGCTGATTGCCGGGCCAGTCAGTCTGGATACACCAAACGGGGTCCGCCGTATTAATGTCTCTTCAGCCGTGCAGATGCTGGACACCAGTATGCAGTTGCTGGATGAAGGCTGTGATGTGTTTATTGCCACCGCGGCGGTTGCCGATTATCGCGTGGCTGAAGTTGCAGAACACAAAATCAAAAAATCCGGAGATGAACTGGATATCGCCTTAATCAAGAATCCGGATATTGTGGCGACTATCGCGCAGCAGGACAAACGTCCGTTTATGGTCGGCTTTGCCGCTGAAACGCGCAATGTGGAAGAATATGCGGCCGGCAAACTGGTGGCGAAAAAGCTGGATATGATTGCCTGCAATGATGTGTCCCGTGCAGATATCGGCTTTGCCTCTGATGAAAATGCCATGACGGTGTTCTTTGCTGAAGGCTATCATCTGCCAAAACGCGATCTGGAAAAAGCCTCCAAGCAGGAAATTGCCCAGCAGCTGGTCGAAGCCATTCATGATGCCTTGCACCATGATCCGGCGCAGGATGAAGCCTTCTGATCTTGTCAGAACAAATAAAAAAGCCCTGCAAGTGCAGGGCTTTTTCGTGTTGGACTTAAATGCCTGAATACAATTAAGCCTGACCTTCTGCAGCAGCGGCTTGTGCGCGTTGCATATTGGCTTCAAATTCAGCATCGAAGTTGATTGGCGTTAACAGCAATTGCGGGAAGCTGCCTTTGGTAACCATATCATTCACTGCTTCACGCAAGAATGGGAACAGGATGTTCGGGCAGTAGGCACCCAGAATATATGGCAGACGTTCTTCTTCTACGCCATCAATCAGGAAAATACCTGCTTGAGTGACATCTACAATAAATGCTGTATCACCGGCATTGTTGGCTTGAACAACAACTTTTAAAGACACTTCAAAGTGGGTTGGATCAATCTTTTCTGCAGAAGACGACAGATTGATATTCAGTTCAGGCTGCCATTCTTTGGTAAATACTTGTGCCCCTGGAACTTCAAAAGAAATATCTTTTGTATAAATACGCTCTAATGCCAATTGTGGTTGAGCTTGTTGTTGTTCACTCATTATTTATTCCTTAAAAATATGAACAGAAAATTAACTGAAATTATGACGCCAGTAAGTCATCGAGTTTGCCTTCACGCTCAAGGGCGTAAAGCTGGTCGAAACCACCAATGAACTGCTCATTAATAAAAATTTGTGGAACAGTACGATGGTTGGTGCGCTGCATCAGTTCAGTGCGGACTTCTGGTGCTTCGTTGGATAAATTGATTTCTTTATAGACAACGCCTTTACGCTCAAGAAGCTGTTTTGCACGTACGCAATATGGACATACAGTTGTTGAATAAATCGTTACTTCAGCCATTGCTAATCTCCTCAAGCGGATTATTTGCTTTTTACTAAAGGTAAGCCTTGTGCTTTCCAGTTACTGATCCCACCATCCAGACGATAGCTATCTGCGTGGCCTACCTGTTGCAGGGCAGTGCCGGCAATTTGACCTAAATTGCAGATAAACACCAATGGACGGTCAGCGGTTTTTAACTCTTCAATATGGCTTGAAATTTTGCTGTAAGGAATGTTGCGGCTGCCGCTGATATGGCCTTCACGGAAGTCTTTGGCATCACGTAAATCAATCAGCATGGCATTTTTGGCTTTCAACAGAATCCCTAAAGATTGTGGGGAAATTTTACGCCCGTTACGTTGGCCTTCCAAAATGAAGAATAAAACCACCAAAACTGCCAGTGTTCCAAACAAGAAGGGGTGATTCCCCATAAACTCGAACCAACGTTCCACAAGTCACCTAAATTACAATTTCAAAAATTGTCACAGAGTATAGCCTATAAATATGGTGATCAAAATCACCGCTTCAAGGGTCGGGCTGCAATTAAACTAATTTTTTTGCTGGGCTTCGTTGACTTCATCAATCAGACGTAAATAACTGTCGAGCCGGCGCGTTAAAATCTCACCCGCTGCCGCCGCCTGACGCAAGGCACATTGCTTTTCGTGCTTATGGGTACAGTTACGGAATTGACAGTGACCGAGCAGATTTTCAATTTCCGGAAAACCCTGCTGGATTTTTTCAGTCGTCAAATGCCACAGGCCAAATTCGCGGATGCCCGGTGAGTCAATGAGCGCCGAACCTTCACCAAACGGAATTAAGCGGGTGGAGGTGGTGGTGTGCTGACCCAGGGCCGAGTTTTCTGAAATGATATTGGTTTTCTGCGCCGCTTCCGGCACGATGGCATTAATCAGGGTACTTTTACCCACGCCAGACTGACCGACAAAGGCCACAGTTTCATTTTTTAAACGGTTGGACAGTTCGGTCAGATCTGCATCAGACTGGGTCTGCATCACTTCATAACCCAAATTGCGGTATTCTTGCAGTAAATCCAGAATCGGATCATTTTCGGTAAGTAGGTCGGATTTGTTCAGGATCAGCAGCGCCGGAATATTGGCATCGGCACAGGCCACCAGATAGCGGTCAATCAGACCCGGTGCCGGTTCTGGCAGCGGTGCAAACACAATCACAATCAGCGAGATATTGGCCGCCACCGGTTTGACTTTGTGGTAACGGTCCGGGCGCGTGAGCAAAGACTGGCGCGGATGGATGGCGCTAATAATGCCCAGACCGGTATTTGGATCGGCCTGCCATTTAACCCGGTCACCGGTAACCAGTAATTCCAGATTGGTACGGGTATGACAGCGCCAGATGCTGCCCAGTTCAATCGGTTTCCAGAACGGTTCAGGTTCACCTTCGGCCACCACGGGTTTTTCAGGATGCTGCTCCGGCACGGAGAGGGCTTGTACTTCCAGCTGGCGTCCATAATGCTGCACCACCAGACCTTCCAGATCATTGGAGCTGTCTATATCTTCCTGCCGGGTTTGCTGCTGTTTCTGAATGCGGCGTTGTTGCTGTTCAGTCAGGCGACGCTTACGAATTAAAGCCATTCATATCCTAAAAAACCATGAAATCTGGAGTGCAAAAATAGCATGAAGCACGGGCAGAATGACACCCAAGAACACAGAAATTTGCTACTATAGCCGTTTTTAAGACGAATAAGATTGCACATTTATGAGCAGCACGCCTGATACCCGCTTAATTTGGATTGACCTGGAAATGACAGGTTTAGATACCGATAATGATCAGATTATTGAAATTGCCACCATTGTGACAGACGATCATTTAAATATTCTGGCGGAAGGTCCGGTACTGGCCGTGCATCAATCAGATCGTCTTTTAAATGCCATGGATGAATGGAACACGCGTCAGCATGGTCAGTCGGGGCTAATTGAGCGTGTACGTCGCAGTAAACTGAGCGCGCAGGATGCCGAGCAGCAAACCTTGGAATTCCTGAAAAAATGGGTCAATCCAAAAACTTCGCCGATGTGCGGTAACTCGATCTGTCAGGACCGACGCTTTTTACACCGGTTAATGCCGGAGCTGGAGCAGTTCTTCCATTACCGTAATCTGGATGTATCTTCTGTTAAAGAACTGGCCAAACGCTGGCGTCCGGAAATCATGAGCGGCTTAAAGAAAAATGCCTCTCACCTGGCCATGGATGATATCCGTGACTCGATTGCCGAGCTGAAATACTATCGTGAATATTTCTTTATTATGAATAAATAAGTATCTGTTCATCATCCATCTATTTGCACTGTGGGGACGAGCGTATCCACAGCGCTTAAGAAGAGGCTTTGGGCCTCTTTTTTTATCTCTATCGTTTTTCATTTGCTGTTATTCGGATGTGATCCAGAGATATTACCCGTTATAAAGATGTAATCTTTTTGGTGATTATTTAGACAGGATGCAGCTGCGCGCTTATGATAGGAGCAATGAGTATTTCAAAACCCATTTGCCGCAATGATCGGAGTACCTTAAATCATGCAAAGTAATAACCCGATCCTGACACGCGTTGAGGTGTCGAGTGATTATGCCCAGCCGATGAGCGTGCGGGGAGCAATCCAAAAATCTGTCCTGCTGACTTTAATTGCCGCCGTGGTGGGCATCGGCCTGTTTTTCTACAGTTTCCTGACCGCCAATCTTTCTATTGCCTATGCCGGCGCAATTGTCGGTGCCATTGGCGGACTGATTCTGGCTTTGGTGGCCACCTTTAAGCCGAATACAGCGCGCACGCTGGCTATTCCCTATGCACTGTTTGAAGGGGCCTTTCTGGGCGGGATTTCAGTGATCTTCCAGTTGCAGTTTCCGGGTGTGCCATTACAGGCCTTGCTGGCTACTTTTGTGACCACACTAGTGATGTTTGTGCTGTATCGCACGCGCGTGATTCGCGCCACTGAAAAGTTTAAGGCGGTGGTGATGTCGGCCTCAATTGCGATTGCGATGGTGTTTGTGGTGCAAATCTTTCTGAGTCTGGCCTTGGAGTCGAGTATTCCTTATCTGTTTGAAAGCAACTGGCTTGGAATTGGCTTTGCAGCATTTGTGGCCGTGATTGCCTCTTTAAACTTGATTTTAGACTTTGATCTGATTGAAACCGGCGCGGCACAAGGCGCACCGAAAAGCATGGAATGGCTGAGTGCCATTGCCTTATTGGCCACCTTGGTCTGGATGTATTATTCCTTCCTGCGTTTGCTGGGCTTATTGCAAAGCAATGATTAACTTCCCTGCATTTATCGACATTAACATCGCGCAACCTTTGCGCGATTTTTATTTTCTTCGGAGGAATTGAAAAAAAGGCGCATTATGCAATTTCCGAATTGGCTCAGAATTGGCATGATACTGCAAAATCAATATGAGTGAGATTCACATGGCACAAGGACTATTAGCGGGTAAACGCTTTTTAATCGCGGGTATTGCGAGTAAATTATCCATTGCATTTGGTGTTGCTCAGGCTTTACATCGTGAAGGTGCAGAGCTGGCTTTTACCTATCCGAATGAAAAATTGAAAAAACGTGTGGATGAATTTGCAGAACAGTTTGGTTCTAAAATTGTTCTTCCTTGTGATGTTGCGGTAGATGCTGAAATTGAACAGGTCTTTGTTGATCTTGCTCAACATTGGGATGGTCTGGATGGCGTGGTGCATTCAATTGGTTTCGCACCAGCCCATACCTTAGATGGTGACTTTACTGATGTGACCGACCGTGAAGGTTTTAAAATTGCGCATGACATCAGCGCCTACAGCTTTGTTGCGATGGCGCGTGCTGCCAAACCATTATTACAGGCACGTCAAGGCTGTTTATTGACTCTGACTTATCAGGGTTCTGAGCGTGTAATGCCAAACTACAATGTAATGGGTATGGCCAAAGCTTCGCTTGAAGCAGGGGTGCGTTATTTAGCCTCTAGCCTGGGTGCTGAAGGCATTCGTGTTAATGCCATTTCTGCCGGTCCAATCCGCACACTGGCTGCGTCAGGAATTAAATCATTCCGTAAGATGTTAGATGCCAATGAAAAAATTGCTCCATTAAAACGTAATGTCACCATTGAAGAAGTGGGCAATGCCGCATTATTCCTGTGCTCACCGTGGGCCAACGGGATTACCGGTGAAATTCTATATGTAGATGCTGGCTTTAATACTGTGGGTATGAGCGCCGCCATGATGGACGCAGAATAAGTCGGAACGTTTTAACCTGCGCCGGCTTTTTATCGGATAGTTACATATTGATAAACAAGCGGCCGGGTTGAAGCGATGTTTTATGTGGTTATTTTATATAAAATAGCCACACTTTTTTTTAGCTATTTATTACAGAACAATGATGCCAAGCAATATATTTGCAGCACTAGAAAAATTAGGCCTCAGCCCACAAAAACGTGCCCTCCATATTCAATTTTCTCAGCCTGCCTTAAATGCCGATGTTTTTTTACAGCGCATCGACGGTGAACACCAGCTCAATGACGGTTTACATGCCGAACTGATCTGTCTTTCGACCAACGCCCAGATTCCGTTAAAACAGTTTATCGGCGCGCAGGTTGCCGTCGATCAGGTCACTGACCAGGGCCAGCTATTTCGCAGCAGCGGTATTATCACCGCAGCCGCGCAAGGCCAGAGTGATGGCTCTCTCACCCTCTATAAACTCACCTTGGAAGATCCCACAGCACTCTGGCATAAACGCCGTAACAGCCGTGTGTTTATGAATAAAAGCGTGCGCGAAGTCAGCGAGATTCTGTTTAAAGAATGGCAAAACAAAAGCCCACTCTTTGCCGCCAGCCTGACCCTGGACTTAACCGGACTGACCCAGGAACTGGATGTGCGTCCTTTTATCATGCAGTCCAATGAAACCGACTATGACTTTTTGACCCGGCTCTGGCGCAGTGAAGGCATTAACTGGCTGATTGATGAAGCCCAGTTACAGGTCTTACATTCCAGTAGCCCGATACAGGCCCAGAAACTACGTCTGATTGATGACAACAGCCAGTACAGTGCCTTAAACCGCCGCAGCATTCGTTTTCATCGCTCCAGTGCCACCGAACAATTAGATAGCATCACCCAGTTGATTGCCCAGCGCAGCCTGCAACCCACTGCCGTACATCTGCAACGCTGGCAGTCAGATAGCCTCAGCCAGGAAGAAGGCGCCGGTTCAGTGCAAAGCAAACACCAGCACAGCCATAATCAGGACAATGCCAGCTTGAGCCTGGAACAAGCCTGGCAGATCAGCCCGGCCTGGATGCAGGATTTAAATGGCGAAGACCAGGCCACAGCCTCTTCCAACAACCAGCTGGATAAACTGAACCAGAACCTCAGCCACTACAACGACCTGCAATCCAAATACTTCAGCGCGCATTCCACCGTCCGTGATGCTCAGGTCGGCTACTGGTTTGAACTGAATGAACACCCGGAAATTGACCAGCACAGCGCAGCCGACAAAGAATTCTTAATTACCGGCGGCTTTGTTGCACAAAGATTTGAAATGCAAAGCGCCCCTAATTGAGCCAAATTTAAGGCGTAACTTGGGTAAGTGGGCGACCTAATTCCGTAAATCTGTTAAGGACTGCTACACGTGCATGGATCTCATTCACTTGGCTATCAAAACTCCTTGCACTGAGTTTATCTCCTAATAATTTGATGCAATGCATCTTAGTTTCAACCAAACTTCGCCGATGATAGCCTGACCATTTTTTCCATAGTATCCTACCTAAACGTTTAATTGCTCGAAGTAATTCATTTCGCTCTAGCGAGCTACTCTTTGTATCTTTCCATGGTTTCGCATTTTTTCTAGGTGGAATCACCGCATGCGCTTGCCGATCTGCAATGACCTGACGGCATTGCTTGGTGTCATAAGCTCCATCGGTATAAACAGAGTTAATCTGCTCATCTTGTGGAATCTGATTAAGTAAATCACCAAGCACCTGTGAATCACTCACATTATTGGTTGTAAGCTGAACTGCTCGTATTTGTAGGGTTTTAGCATCTATACCAATATGAAGTTTACGCCATTGGCGACGATATTCAGGTCCATGTTTCTTGCGTTTCCATTCGCCCTCACCTAGAAACTTCATGCCTGTAGAGTCCATGAGTAGATGCAGCCCATCACTACTTTTTTGGTAGCTGATTACAATATCAATATGCTTTTGTCTTCTACAAAGCGTGGTGTAATCTGGAGCTATCCAATTTAATCCGCAAAGTTTAATCAGACTTTGCACAAAGCCAGTGACCATACGTAAAGACAGACGGAATAAGGATTTAATCATTAAGCAGCATTGGATGGCTGCGTCGGAGTAGGTTTGATTTCGCCCTTGTTTGCCTTTTGATGGCGCATACCATTGCGTAGCAGGATCAAACCAAATGGCAATATTTCCGCGACTCATGAGTGCTCGGTTATATGCGGGCCAATTGGTTGTGCGGTAGATTTTGTGTGCAGGCTTCTTCATTTGAAAATTATATCGCTGAAAAACCCTTTACAGATAGGTTTGTGCAACAAAGCCCCGCCGACTCTATAAAAAAACATCCAATGAATTAACATTATTTGGTTGGGATGGCGATTTAATGATATGGGAGTCTGTCAAATCTGCACAGATAAGTTATACAAAGCACTATATTTATGAACCTGATAGCTTCACTCCCTTATTACAAACAGGTTATAAGGATTTCATTCAACTCATAGAAACTCCTGATTATCAGGAATATCAAACAAAGCCTTATTCTATTTATAAAGACCCAGTATGGAATAGTAATACTCGCAAAAAGCGTACTGATGTAGAGCAAATCACATTTTATCATTGTGATCAGGTCGGAACACCACAAACCATGACCAATACCCGCGGTGAATGTGTATGGGAAATTATCCAAGACACATGGGGAACGGCATTAGAAATTAAAGCAGTAAATCAAGATAATCCATTTGAACAAAATAATTTACGTTTTCAAGGGCAATATTATGATCAGGAAACAGGATTGCACTATAACCGCTATCGTTATTATGAACCACATAGTGCGAGATATATAACTAAAGACCCAATCGATTTATATGCAGGTTTAAACCATCATGCCTACGTATTGAACCCTACTTTATGGGTGGATACACTTGGTTTATATCCGACTTATGGTGGACAATTCATAGGTTTAAGTCCGCAAGCTGCATCCAATTTAGAGTATGAAGCTTATCGCAATTATGACTGTTGGTTAAAAACAGGTGAAACGTGTAGGCTTCAAGCTGCTCCTTTGTTTGACTATGTTTATTGTTCGGGTGGCGTGGGGCCTTTGGCGTATGCAGAAATCACGAATTTGCATAATGGTAAAGTCTTTCAAGTAGGGGCTGCTTCAACACCAGATGCAAAAGGAGCGAAAGCAATCGGTCGTAACGCGATTTCGATAATTGATGGTAGTCGAAAATTAGGTGCTTCTGATCTTTCTAAGTTAAAAGGTAAATTTTCTGCAAGTTGTATGGCGGGTTATATTTTTAATAAACCAAATAAAGAGGCACAAGCAGACAGTACCGATATATTTTTGAAAGGATTAGCAGGTAGTGCTAGTGGTGGAATTTGGGGAGTGCGAGCGGGTGTTGTACTTCCACTTGATACAGGTTCAAGCGCTGTTAGTGATAAGATAAAAGCATATTTTACTTCAGATACAATGAAAGGCTTAGAGGTTGGTATTGGTACACCTGGTGCAGATTTTAATTTTGGATATGGTGTTGAAGCGCAAGGCAGAACCATTACGGGAGCGATTAAGGACTAAATATGAAATTAAGTAAATTGAGTTTAGCAGCTTTTATGCTTTTTACATTCACTGGTTGTGGTGGAGGTGGTGGAATTTATCCGCAGCCTTCAGATAAGTATCCATTTGAAGTAAAAATGAAAGCATTGTTAGGCGATAATATTGAAATTGTTAACTCAATACGTAAAGCAGAAGTTCAAATTTCTTCTTTTGATTTACCCAAAAAAAACAATCAAATAGACAAAGTAATTAGTCAGTTAAAAAAGGATGGCTGGGTACTAAAAGGACATGGTCAAGGCGTAGATACTTACTGTTTAGGCTTACATAATAAAATAAATATTGTTGTTCCTATATCAAATAATGTTTATGACTATAAAGGAAGAGAATTAAATATAACGGACTATAGTATGAATGGTGTGTCTTACATGTATGATAAATGGGGAATAGATATGTGTGAATAAATTCTTAATGAAAAAAATATTTTCCATGTTAGTTCGGCTTTGTTGCACAAAGATTTCATAACTATATGATTTTAAAGGTTTTGATTATTTTTTTGATCCAAAATTAAATTTATTTAAATCAGATGCTTACATATTTATGCAACAAAGCCTCGTGAATTTAAAAAAGCCCCTTAGGGCTTTTTAATTTTTAATCAAATTTAAGGCAACTGCTGAATCGGACTCCCACCCAACGCCTGCAATAAAGTTACATAAGCATTATATTGACTCTGACGGGTTTGCACCAAAGACAAACGGGCATTACGCGTGGTTTCCTGTGCATCTAACAGATTTTTTAACGCCACTGCGCCGTTACGATAACGGACTTCAGTCAACCGTTCAGACTTTTCCGCCAGTTCAACATTACGTGCCTGCAAGGCAAGCTGTTTATCCAGCTCATTACGTGCCGATAATGCATTTTCCACATCTGCAAAGGCGGCATATAGAGTCTGGCGATACTGCAAAATCGCTTTTTCATATTCCAGTTCGTTGACCTGTAAATCGCGTTTCATGTCATTCCATTGTAAAAATGGCAGACTTAATCCTGCACCCAAGGTCAAGGCTGGATTTTGCAATGCACTGCTTAGTGAGGTAGAGGCGACTACACCGCTAGAGAGCGCACCGGTCAAGCTGATCGATGGATAATAGCTGGCCCGATTGGCATCTTTATTGGCCAGGGCTTTACGCAGGCGTAACTCGGCAGCCTGTAAGTCCGGACGACGCGCCAATAATTCTGCAGGTAAACCGGCACTAATCTCCGGCAGCGCCGTGCGTGGTAAACGCGGCGGTTCCTGAATATTCAGCTGCTGCACCGGCATGTTTAATAAAACCGCCAAGGCTGTCCGGGTTTCTACACGCTGCTGCTCAATCTGGCTTAAGGTTGATTTCTGGTTTTGTACCGACTGTTCTGCCTGGGTTACATCCAGACCCGATACCGCGCCAGCCCGATACTGTACTTGTACCAGTTCATAGGTTTTTTGTGCGGTCGCCAGGTTTTGCTGGACCACCTGATAACGTTCATTTAAATAGCCCAGCTGCCAATACAGCTCTGCTGCTGTACCAATCAAACTCTGTGCTGTGGCCTGTAAATCCTGCTCGGTGGCTAAGGCTTCCCAGCGCGCAGCTTCGGTCTGGTTGGTCAGTTTGCCAAATAAATCCAGTTCATAACTCAAGCGTGGATAGCCCAGAGAAATTCCGGTCGAGGCATTACCATCGCCATCCAGACTAAAACGGTGCCCGGTTGAAATGCTGGCATCTCCAATCCGGATCCCTTGCTGGCTTTGAGACTGTCCCGCCTGTAGACGAGCCTGTTGCAGGTTAATCCCCGCAACTGCCAGATCGCTATTGCGCGTCAAGGTTTGTTCAACCAGGGCATTCAGCTGGGCATCCTTAAACAGCGTCCACCACTGATCGGCCTGAACCTGGGCATGCACCTGCTGGCTAACCGCTTTACTGTTCTGGAAACTGCCCGGAATAGTCACAGCGGGTGCCTGATATGGGGTTTTCACCACCGCCGCACAGCCGACCAGGCTGCTGCTCAATAGCAAGGCGGTTGCAAGCTTACTGAAATTCAATTGCATGAAAGTATCCTTATTCTCGAGACAGGGCATCGACGGGGTTTAAACGGGCAGCGTTACGGGCAGGAATAAAGCCAAACACAATCCCGATCAGGCTGGAACAGATAAAGGCCGCCACAATGGAGGTGGTCGAGTAGGCCATTTGGAAAGTCCCGCCGGCGAACTGGGTAATCAGTTGTCCAATCCCTAAAGATAAGAGCACCCCGAGAATACCACCTAAAATACAGACCAGTACGGCTTCAATCAGGAACTGCTGCAAGATGTCACTTTGTCGGGCACCCACCGCCATACGAACGCCGATTTCCTGCGTCCGCTCTGTAACCGATACCAGCATGATGTTCATCACCCCGATACCACCCACCACCAGAGAAATCACGGCAATGGCTGAAATCAGCAGGGTCATCGTCGCAGTGGTCTGCTGGATGGTTTCCCGAATACTGTCGGCATTCTGGGTAAAGACATCCTGCGCGCCATGGCGCTGGACCAGCAGGCTTAAAATCGCATTTTCTGCGGCGGCACTTGGATATTCATCTTTAATCCGGACAATGATGCTGCGCACATGCGATTGCCCCAGCATCCGGCTTAAAACGGTGGAGTAGGGCAGATAGACATTCAGGCTATCCGCATTACCGCCCATGCCTTGCTGGGCATCGACCACCCCAATGATCCGACTGGGTACGCTCCCCAGTAAAATCACCTGACCTACCGGGTTAGAGCCGTCACTAAAGAAAGTCTTTTGGGTGTTGGTATCAATCACCACGTCTTGGGCTTGGGTGCGGACACTGCTCCGGTCAAAAGGTTGACCGCTGTTAAAATCCAGACCGCGTACATAGAAGAAGTCTTCACTCACACCATTCACGGTGGTCGAGGCTTCAATTTCCTTAAAGCGTCCGGTCACGCTGGTATTCACCGACGGGCTGACGCCATCGACATAGGGCTGTTCCGCCAGTGCATCGGCATCTGCAGGAATCAGGGTCCTGACCTGAGAGGAACGTGAATTGTCCCCGAAGCCCCGGCCCTGATACACGGTGATGGTATTGGTACCCAGACTGCTGATGTTTTCCAGAATCTGTTTTTGTGAACCATTGCCGAGTGCCACCACTGAAACCACCGAGGCAATCCCGATAATAATCCCGAGCATGGTCAGAAAGGTTCGCATCCGGTGTGCATTCATGGCCAGTAAGGCCATACGGAAGGCTTCTCCCAGACGGTCCACCGCGGAGCGCCAGGACGAAATTTTCTTTTGCGTATTGCGCTGCAGTTGCTGTTTTTCTAGGGGGGCATCTTCAGTTTCTGGCGTATTCGGCTGATCGGAAATAATATTCCCGTCACTGATTTCAATAATCCGGCTGGCACTTTTGGCGACATTGTGGTCATGGGTGACCAGAATAATAGTATGACCCTGGGCATTCAGCTCGCGCAGAATCCGCATCACCTCGATGCCGCTATTTTTGTCCAGTGCACCGGTTGGTTCATCGGCCAGAATCACATCGCCGCCATTCATCAGTGCACGGGCAATCGAAACACGCTGTTGCTGACCACCAGAAAGCTGGCTTGGACGGTTCTGGGTTTTCTCGCCCAGACCCAAATCGGTCAGCAGTTTTTCTGCACGCTGATGACGTTCATCGGCATCGGCACCGGCATAAATCGCCGGGACTTCAACGTTTCCCGCTGCGGTTAAATCACCCAGCAGATGGTAGCGCTGGAAAATAAAACCAAAATATTCACGGCGTAACTGCGCCAGTTCATCGGGTTCCAGTTCACGGGTTTCACGGCCATTGACGCGGTAGCTGCCCGAGGTCGGTTTATCCAGACAGCCTAAAATATTCATCAGAGTCGATTTACCCGAACCGGACTGACCGACAATTGCGACCAGTTCACCGGGGTAAATCGCCAGATCGACACCCTTGAGAATCTGCACCGTTGATTCACCTGCCGGGAATTCACGAGTCAGATTCTTGACCTCGAGTAGAGGTTGCTGTTGTTGACTCATGCTTACATTCTCATTGGGCCGGAAGGACCACCACGGTTACTACGTTTGGCGCCATCGTTTGAAGTATCTGAACCATCGGCAATAATGACCTGATCACCTTCTTTCAAACCTTTGATGATTTCAACGCTAACCCGGTTATTTAAGCCGGTCAGGACCTGTTGCGGTTTGGCGCTGCCATCGGCCTGTAAGACATGTACCATTGCCAGTGCAGCTTTGCCTTGATCAATCAGGGCACGTTCCTGTTCGGTCAGGGTTAAGCGCGCAGGACGGTCACCGGCCGGGCGTTGACCACGAGCTTCAGATGCACCGCGTTCAGCCGGCGCCTGATCTGCACCCGGGGCACGGCTACGCTGTGGACGGTTAGAGGCCTGAATGGCTGCCGCTGGAATCATCAGGACATTTTTCGCTTCATCCAGCACAATTGACACTTGTGCGGTCATGTCAATACGCAACTTGCCATCTTCATTCGGAACATCAAACAGGGCGTTGTAATACACCGCAGAGCTTGAAGTAGAGGAACTGTTACTGGTTTCGGTGTTAATTGAATTTGGTGCCGGTTCAACCTGACGTAAAGTGGCGTAGTGTTTTTTCTCACTGTTGCCTAAGGTAGTGAAGTACACACGCTGACCTTCTTCCACTTTCATAACGTCGGCTTCAGAAATCTCCGATTTTACGGTCATGGTGTCGAGCTTGGCCAGTTTGACAATGGTCGGTGCACTCTGGTTGGCGTTTACGGTCTGGCCTTCTTCCGTAACAATCGCCACGACCGTACCATCCATGGGTGCAACAATACGGGTATAGCCTAAATCTTCACGTGTGGTGGCTAAAGTTAAGCGGGACTGTTCAATCTGGGCATTAATGGCAGCAATATCGGCCTGTGCGGTTTTGTAGCTGGCCAGTGCGGCTTCCAGTTCTGCACGTGAGGTCGCATCCTGGTCATACATGGCCTGTTGTCGGCGATATTCAGCTTCGACTTTGGCAAGATTGGCCTGACGCACCGCCAGTTGGGCCTGCTGGTTTTTAATGCTGGCTTCTGCGGTTTTTAATTCGTTTTCCTGACGTACCGAATCAATCTGGGCAATCAGCTGGCCCTGTTTGACCTGATCGCCGAGTTCGACATACATTTTTCTGACCTGTCCCGACACCTGGGCGCCGACACTGACCATTTTGGTGGCTTCAAGGACACCGGTGGCCAGTACTGAATTTTCAATATCGCCACGACTGACGGCAGCGGTAATGTACTGTGGCTGTTCCTGTTTAGGTTTTAAAAAGAACCAGGCTGCAGCAATAAGTGCCACAATGGCCAGCGCAGCAAGCGCGAGTTTGGTTGGTTTTATTTTAGGCATGATCATCGAAACAGGTAAAAAGAATTAAACGGAATTATAAAAGCGAATTAAGGATAAATCGTGAATATTTTGAAGACATTGCAAATGATAATTATTCTATGCAGGTCTGAATATCCGGTTAAACAGCAAATAAAGGCCGACCACAGAGACTGGCAATGGCTTGCTGCACCAGCTGTTCCGGGTTGTCCTGACTGACGCCTTTAATAGCCGCATCAATATTTAATAACAGCGCTGGCCAGCTTAAAAACGTCTGTGGCGATAAACGGCGTACTGCCTGCTGGTAAGTGCTGACCTTGTTTTTCCAGATCCCCAGTTGCAAGGCATTCTGTGGTTGCTCAAACAGTTGCATCAGAAGCCGCATTTCCTTGCTGATACTCCATAAGATCAGGCTCATCGGCTCGCCAGAGGCGGTCAGATACTGAAAAATCTTGATAGATTGAGCCAGATTTCCGGCTAAAAGGGCATCGCTTAAATCATAAGTGGTATAGCGTGACTGGTCTTGCAGGCAGGCATATAAATGCTCAATCTGAATCTGTTCAAGGTCCGGAAACGTATCGCGCACCCGCATCAGGCTGTTTTTGGCGGCCAGCAGGTTGTGTTCATGATGCTGTTCCAGCCATTGCCAGGCATCATTGGCCAGTTGAATCCCGAGTTTCTGCGCTTCAACCGCTAAAATCTGCTGTCGGTCACGTGGGTAATTTGCCGTTAAGGCGACGCAAACGCCATTGGCCTCCACCGTCTGGAAAAAGCTTGACTTGAGGCTGCTGGCATCCTGCTTGGGCATGACCACCAGCAGCAGGTTATTGCTGTCTTGTTGTAAATAGCTTTTCAGCAGTTTTAAGCTGCTGGCATCGGGCTTGATGTTGCCATGCACTTCAACTGCCAGTTGGGTGGAAAATAAAGACAGGCTGTTTAAGGCATTAAAGACATTTTTCCAGTCACTGACGCTGCTAATGTCATAGCGCTGACGTTCAATGTCCTGCTTCTGCCAGCTTTGGCGAAAAGCATCAATCAGGTTTTGTTCTAGTAGTGGTTCCTGACCATGCAGCACCCAGGCTCCCCGGGCATCATCAATCCGTTTCAGGGCCTGTAAGTAATCCAGTTTCATGGTGCAGCAGTTTGGCTGGTCGATGCGGCAGGTAAGCGGTTTGATGAAATCTGACGTACGATTTGCTGAGCCACGTCATCAATGATCACATCACGCAGGAATTTCTGTTCCTGATCATCGGTGTTCACTGTTGCGACATCATATTGATAGCTTCGGGTGGCGACTACGGTACGTGGTTCAGTTACCGGATTGCCTTGTGCATCTTCAATACGGAAAGTGACATTTAAACGCAGCATGGTTTCCACCAGCTTACCATTCAGTTCCAGACGACGCGGGCTATAGTCGAGTACCCGCAGCAGATAGGCATCATTGCTATTGCTGAGCTGGACACCGGCGGCACCCAAATAAATCGACAGTTTTTCCTGTAATTCTTCCGCTTGGGCAGGCAGCGCCAGACGCATTTTCGAATAGGCCACCGGGGCGACGGTTGGGTTGGTGCCTTTCAGATGAAAACCACAACCGACCAGGCTAGTAGCTAAACCGCATGTAAGTACAATAGCTGCGACACGTTTGCCCAAATGCATGTGTTGTCCTCTGTGTTGGCCTGAATCAAGCGAAAAATAAAATGAGGTTTTGATTGTATGTGCAAAGCCCGTTGACTGGCAACGGGCTTTGTGTTTTTTAAGCCTCCCTTTGGTAAAGGGAGGTTTGGAGGGATTCGTCCTTAAAGGTCCCCCTCTTGCGCCATATATGGCTCACCTTTTACAAAGGGGGACTTCCACGGTCCATATTATAAAAAATGGGTTCTCCTCCCTTTTTTAAAGGGTGAGAAGCATTGCTTCGCAAGGGAGGGATTGTTCCTTTATATTCCCTTCTCCCTTTGGGAGAAGGTTAGGATGAGGGTGCTTTTAATATTTCACCTCTCCCTAACCCTCTCCTGAGAGGAGAGGGAACTTAAGGAATTAAACCACCAAATTCACTAACTTATTCGGCACCACAATTTCTTTCTTGGTTGGGCCAGTCAAGAATTGTTGCACTTCAGGCAATGCTTTCGCTTGTGCCAAAATGTCATCTTTCGATGCATCGACAGACACTTCAAGTTTGCCACGAAGCTTACCATTCACCTGAACCACGATGGTTTGGGTATTACGTGTTAATGCAGATTCATCCACAGTCGGGAATTGAGCAGAGGTTAACTCAATGCCAAACTGAGCCAATAAAGTCTGGCTTAAGTGTGGTGCAAATGGTGCCAGCAAAGTCAGAAGTGTGGTGATGGATTCACGAGCCACAGCCACGTCATTGTCATCTTTCGCTTCAAACTTGTTGTTTGCATTTAGAAGCTCCATCATCGCTGCAATGGCAGTGTTAAATGCATGACGACGTTCGATGTCATCACCCACTTTTTGGATGGTTTCATGGGTTTTACGACGTAAGTCTTGCGCTGCTGTAGAAAGCGCAGCTTTGTCGATGTTTGATGCATTGTTGCCTTGTTCAAGGAAACCAGTTGCCAAACGCCATACACGTTTCAGGAAGCGGTTTGCACCTTCAACACCAGCATCAGACCATTCTAAAGATTGATCAGGAGGGGCTGCAAACATCATGAATACACGAGCCGTATCTGCGCCGTATTGGTCAATAATCGCTTGCGGGTCGATCCCGTTATTTTTCGATTTCGACATTTTTTCTTGGCCGCCAACAATGACGTCTTGACCATCACCTTTGTATTTCGCAGACGTGATACGACCTTTTTCGTCTTTTTCAAGTTCGATGTCGGCAGGGTTAAACCACGTTTTCTTACCTGATTCAGACTCGCGGTAATAGGTATCCGCAAGCACCATACCTTGAGTTAACAAGTTAGTGAATGGTTCGTTACCTTGTACCACGCCTTCATCACGCATCAATTTGTGGAAGAAGCGTGCATATAACAAGTGCAGAATTGCGTGTTCAACACCACCGATGTATTGGTTCACAGGCAGCCAAGTTTGACCCGCTTCAGGTTTCACCATGCCATCTGTAAAGTCTGGAGATGCATAACGTGCGTAGTACCAAGAAGACTCTACGAAGGTATCCAATGTATCGGTTTCACGACGTGCGTCGCCACCACAGCATGGGCAAGTGGTTTCATAGAATTCAGGCATTTTGTTCAATGGGTTACCTGAACCGTCTGGCACAACGTCCGTTGGAAGCACAACAGGCAGTTGTTCTTCAGGTACTGGCACTTGACCACACGTGTCACAGTTAATCATTGGAATTGGACAACCCCAGTAACGCTGACGAGAAACACCCCAGTCACGTAAACGGAATTGAACTTTGACATTGGCAAGGCCTTGTGGTTCAAGTTTTGCCAAGAATGCATCGAAAGCACCTTGGAAGTCTAAACCGTCAAATTCACCTGAATTGACCAATTTACCTTCTTTAGAGCCGTACCATTCTTGCCACTGAGTTGCATCAAAGTCTGCATCATCAGCGCCTTTGGCATCAATCACTTGCTTAATCGTTAAGCCGTATTTGTTGGCAAATTCGAAGTCACGTTCATCGTGTGAAGGCACTGCCATCACCGCACCTGAACCGTAAGACATGAGTACGTAGTTCGCGATCCAAACCGGAACTTCTTCACCTGTCACAGGGTGTTTTACAGAAAGACCTGTTGCCATGCCTTTCTTCTCAGCAGTCGCAAGATCAGCTTCTGCAACTGAACCCATACGGCATTCTTCGATAAATGCAGCAAGTTCAGGGTTGTTTTCAGCTGCTTTAAGCGCCATTGGGTGCTCTGCTGCAACTGCAACATACGTCACGCCCATTAAGGTGTCAGCACGCGTTGTGAAGACTGTTAAACCATCTGCATACACGTCAGGATTTGCTGAAGGGAAGGTAATTTCCATACCCTGTGAGCGACCAATCCAGTTACGTTGCATGGTTAATACTTGTTGTGGCCAACCGTCTTTCAGCGTGTCTAGGTCGTCCAGTAATTCTTGCGCATAGTCAGTAATGCGGAAGTAGTACATTGGAATATCACGTTTTTCAACCAATGCACCTGAACGCCAGCCACGACCATTTTCAACCTGTTCGTTGGCAAGTACGGTTTGATCCACTGGATCCCAGTTCACCGTTGAAAGTTTACGGTAGATCAGACCTTTTTTATAAAGCTGAACAAATAACCATTGTTCCCAGCGATAGTATTCTGGTGTACAGGTTGCAAATTCACGATCCCAGTCAATCGATAGACCAAGTTTTTTCAACTGATTACGCATGTAATCAATGTTTTCAAAAGTCCATTTTGCTGGTGCAACCTGGTGTGCAATCGCTGCGTTTTCAGCAGGTAGACCGAAGGCATCCCAACCCATCGGTTGCAGTACAGTTTCGCCTTTTAAGCGGTGGAAACGGCTGATCACGTCACCAATCGTATAGTTACGCACATGACCCATATGCAGTTTGCCACTTGGGTAAGGGAACATCGAGAGGATATAACGACGTGGACCTTCTACAGTGTCGGCAACTTTAAAGGCTTTACGAGTTTCCCAGTCGCTTTGGACTTGAGGTTCAATCGCACTGGCTTGATATTCAGGGTCAATATGAGTAGTCATAAACGGATTAATGAATTACGGTTAAAAGTTTGTTGCACAGCATAGCGCAAAATGCAGCGAAAAGTGAATTTTGCGCGGCGGTTTCTGCTGGAAAAATTTAACTGATCGGGCCAGAGCAAGCAGAAACTTAAAAAACTTGCGGATTGGCACGTTCCTGTTGGGCTTGCTGCAGGGCAGCATTGGCTTCACGTTGCTGTGAATCCATCTCGGGAGCGGTTGCTGGCGTGTTCGCTGTCTGTGCTGTGGTTGGACTGTGCGTATTATTCGCTGCCGCCGTTTGCGCTGAAGTCGTTGGGGCAGAGTTGCGCCAGCCGTAAGTATCGACTTTGCCGTGTTTCTTGGCATTTTTCGGTGGCGGGGTGGTGGTGTAATGGGTTGAACCATTGGCATCGACCCATTTGTAGTACTGTTTGGCCATCACATTGGCGCTGGCCAGTGCGACTACTGAACATAATCCCCAAGTTAAAATAGAGCGATTCATCTTGTTATCCTCATGCTGTATTCAGCTGATCAATCTGCGCGTTTATCTTAGCAATAATTGGCGCCAAAGTTGATTAATTTTTAGGCTGGAAGATGAAAAATAACTGCATGAATCTGCGCCTGAATATCCTCGGCTGTTGTATCTGAAATAACCATTTTACTGCTGCAGAATGATCCATTTTGATGGGTGAATTATAAATAAACGATTTTTTATTTAATAAAATTCATTCATTTTTTTTATGTATTTTATATTTAAAATTTATGTGAAATAAAGGCAAACACATGAAATATCATGTTTTATAACGGAAATTTAAATTTTTCTATGTAATGCTTGAAAACCAGATATGTTTAAAAAACAGGCACACAGCCAAGTTTAGGAAAAAAGCCAATTTTTAAACTTGACTTTAGGGGACGAAACTACAAAAATGCTGTCTTTAGTTTTATATGCCTTAGATCGATCACCCTTCGAATAAGTGTCATGTCATGCAATGGGCAACTTCTCTAGCCGAGAAGCTGAACAAAGCTGTGAAACGTGTTTATCCCAACATGTTTTTAGATCTCATATTGCTCAATCAGCAATCAGATCACAAATTTTTCCTATTGCGATGAAAACTATGAAATATGTGTGCTATAACAGTGCAACAATGAATTAATGAAACGCTGCAAATGCCTCCCATTTCGCAGTGATTAAGATTAGGGTGAATCACGTTGGAACTTTTATCTGGTGGTGAAATGCTCGTTCGTGCATTAGCGGACGAAGGCGTTGAACATGTATTTGGATACCCAGGCGGCGCCGTTTTACACATTTACGACGCGTTCTTTCAACAAGACAAAATCAATCATTACCTTGTGCGCCATGAACAGGCAGCAGGCCATATGGCTGATGCTTACTCGCGCGTAACCGGTAAGACCGGTGTGGTGCTGGTGACTTCAGGTCCAGGTGCAACCAACACCGTTACCCCAATTGCAACAGCCTATATGGACTCCATTCCAATGGTGATTCTGTCAGGTCAGGTTGCTTCTCATTTAATTGGTGAAGATGCGTTCCAGGAAACCGATATGGTGGGGATTTCCCGACCAATCGTAAAACACAGTTTCCAGGTGCGTCATGCCAGCGAAATTCCATCAATTATTAAAAAAGCATTCTATATCGCGTCATCTGGCCGTCCTGGTCCGGTTGTGGTTGATATTCCAAAAGATGCGACCAATCCGGCAGAAAAATTTGCCTACGAATATCCTGAAAAAGTGAAGATGCGTTCGTATCAACCACCACATCGTGGTCACTCAGGTCAAATCCGTAAAGCGATTGATGAACTGATTCATGCCAAACGTCCAGTGATTTATTCAGGCGGTGGTGTGGTGCAGGGCAATGCCGCAGCACAGTTAACTGAGCTGGCGCATATTCTGGGTTATCCGGTGACCAATACCTTAATGGGCTTGGGCGCATTCCCGGGTGATGATCCGCAATTCATCGGCATGCTCGGTATGCACGGTACCTATGAAGCCAACATGGCCATGCACAATGCAGACGTGATTCTGTGTGTCGGCGCGCGTTTCGATGACCGTGTCACCAACAATCCGGCAAAATTCTGTCCGAATGCTAAAGTCATTCATATTGATATTGACCCGGCAACAATTTCTAAAACCATCATGGCGCACATTCCAATTGTGGGCGCAGTTGAACCTGTACTCCAGGAGATGCTGGTACAGCTGAAACAGATGAATGTGTCGAAGCCAAATCCTGAAGCGATTGCAGCATGGTGGGAGCAGATCAATGAATGGCGTAAAGTTCATGGTTTGAAATATGAAAAGCCAACTGATGGCACCATGAAGCCACAACAGGTGGTGGAAGCTTTAGATAAAGTGACTAATGGTGAGGCCATTATTACTTCTGACGTTGGTCAGCATCAGATGTTTGGTGCGCTTTACTACAAATACAAGCGCCCACGTCAATGGATCAACTCGGGTGGCTTGGGCACCATGGGTGTAGGCTTACCTTATGCAATGGCTGCGAAACTGGCGTATCCAGACCAGCAGGTGGTGTGTATTACTGGTGAAGCATCCATCCAGATGTGTATCCAGGAGCTGTCGACCTGTAAGCAATACGGCTTGAACGTGAAAATTCTGTGCCTGAATAACCGTGCCTTGGGTATGGTAAAACAGTGGCAAGATATGAACTATGAAGGTCGTCACTCAAGCTCATATGTAGAGTCTTTACCTGACTTTGCCAAGCTGATGGAAGCGTATGGTCACGTGGGAATCCAGATTGACCATGCCGATGAGCTTGAATCGAAGCTGGCTGAAGCCATGGCCATCAATGATAAATGCGTATTTATTAACGTGATGGTTGACCGTACTGAACACGTTTATCCGATGCAGATTGCCGGTCAGTCCATGAAAGATATGTGGTTAGGAAAAGGGGAGCGTACAGAATGAGACACATTATTTCCGTTCTCGTTGAAAACGAAGCTGGTGCGCTTTCTCGTTTAGTGGGCTTGTTCTCTCAACGTGGTTATAACATTGAGACGCTGAACGTAGCACCGACTGAAGACCCGACTTTGTCACGTTTGACACTCACTACTTATGGTGATGACCACAAAATTGAGCAGATTACCAAGCAGCTGAACAAGCTGGTTGAAGTGGTCAAAGTGGTAGATTTGTCTGAAGGTGCGCATATTGAGCGTGAACTGATGCTGATTAAAGTCAAAGCACTGGGTTCAGCACGTGATGAAATCAAGCGTACTGCCGATATTTTCCGTGGTCAGGTGGTCGATGTGACACCAACGACCTATACCATTCAAATTGCCGGTACCACAGAAAAGCTCGATGGCTTTATTGATGCGTTGGCTGAGAACACCATTCTGGAAGTGGTGCGTTCAGGCGTATCGGGTATCGCACGTGGCGAAAAAGTTTTAACTATTTAATTTAACAACGAATTCACCTCTCTCGGCTGGGAGAGGCGCTAGCAAGCTGAATAAAGAAATTGCCCTAGCGGACAGGAATCAAAAGCATTTAAGCGGAGACAGCAATGCAAATTTTTTACGATAAAGACTGCGACTTATCTATCATCCAATCTAAGAAAGTAGCGATCATTGGTTACGGTTCACAAGGTCACGCGCATGCGCTTAACCTTAAAGATTCTGGCGTTGACGTAACTGTTGGTTTACGTGCTGGTTCAGCTTCTTGGAAAAAAGCTGAAAATTCAGGTCTTAAAGTTGCTGAAGTTCCTGCTGCAGTTGCACAAGCTGACGTGGTGATGATCTTGACTCCAGACGAGTTCCAAGCGCAACTTTATCGTGACGTGATTGAGCCAAACATCAAGCAAGGCGCAACTTTAGCATTTGCTCACGGTTTCTCTGTTCTTTATAACCAAGTTGTTCCACGTGCTGACTTAGACGTAATCATGGTTGCACCTAAAGCACCTGGTCACACTGTACGTTCTGAATACCAACGTGGTTCAGGTGTTCCTGATCTTATCGCGATTCACCAAGATGCTTCTGGTAATGCACGTAACCTTGCACTTTCTTACGCTTCAGGCGTAGGTGGCGGCCGTACAGGTATCATCGAAACTTCTTTCCGTGAAGAAACTGAAACTGACCTGTTCGGTGAGCAAGCGGTTCTTTGTGGTGGTGCAGTTGAACTGGTTAAAATGGGCTTCGAAACTCTGGTTGAAGCGGGTTATGCGCCTGAAATGGCTTACTTCGAATGTCTACACGAACTTAAATTGATCGTTGACTTAATGTTCGAAGGCGGTATCGCGGACATGAACTACTCTGTATCAAACAACGCTGAATACGGCGAATACGTAACAGGTACTGAAGTCATCAACGAACAGTCTCGTGAAGCAATGCGTAATGCGCTTAAACGTATTCAATCTGGTGAATACGCGAAGATGTTCATCCAGGAAGGTGCGTTGAACTACCCATCTATGACTGCTCGTCGTCGTCAAAACGCTGCTCACGGTATCGAAGTAACTGGTGCTAAATTGCGTGCGATGATGCCTTGGATTCAAGCAAACAAAATCGTTGATAAAGAAAAGAACTAAGTTCTAATTTCTGAGCCAAAAAGCCCTTGTGTTTCACAGGGGCTTTTTTATGTCATTTAAAAATAGAGCTTACTGAGTTAAGTTAACTTCCGTGCCTTAAAGAAAAGGAAGCAGTGCTTTTCTTTCCTTGCACTTCACTCAGAACAGTGTTCTGAGCTTGCTCATACCTTGGATTCAAGCAAACAAAATCGTAGACAAAGAAAAGAACTAATTTCTCGAATCATTTGATTTGAACGCGAAGACCCACTCACTAGAGTGGTTTTTTTACATTTAATATTGTGTGCCTTGCTTCATTCAAAGGAGTGCTTTTCTTCCTTGTACTTCATACAAAACACTGTTTTTTACTTCTTACGCTTCACTTAAAGTGCTGCTTTGACGTCGCTGCCAGATCATCTGCCCCAAAAATAACTACTGTACTGAGTGAGATGGCTAATCACGCTGGGTCACTAAATTGGCTGAAAAATACTTTTATTTAGAAGAATTATTTTTTACTCAGATTAAAAGTCGAGTGAAAAATGAATAAATGCAAAAAAAGTAAAAAATGAATCAGGAATAAAACAGATTGGGCTGCTTTGGTTTTTTCTGATGGGGTTTATGTATTTTATTATTTCTTCCTGACAGTTTATTGAATAAGGCTATCCCCACTACTAAGTATTTTATATTTAAAATAACAATCAAATAATCTGTTTAAATTGTCAGGCTTCTTAAGAATATATGAAATTTCAACTAATTTGTGGTGGAAAATTCCAATATTTTGAGGAAAACTAAAAAAAAATGTAATAAATGTAAAGGAATGTTTATTAAAGGTATTTAATTTTTTTTATAAAAAACATCTATTTGTTTTTATCTTAAAAAAATGGGTAGAAAAAATTCCCTAAAAATAGTGACCCAAATAGCAAGGATAGTTTGGGTCACCAAAAAAAGAGAATTAGCCCAAAAACAGTCGATTAAACAAGAAAAATAATTTTAAAAAATAAATACTTAGCCTTGTGTGAAAAATCCAGTATAGATGGTTTTTTCTGTGGAATACCTACAATAAAAGGACTTGCTCAGGATCGGGTTTTAATCAGTCTAAAGACATTCTGGTTTGGGTGAGTGATTAGAAAAACGGTTCTTATATTAAAGTTATGGAGAAACACGACATGTCTAAATTTATTAAAACTGCTGCTGCTTTGATGGTTTTCGGCGCTTTTTCAACAGTAACAATGGCGGGAGTTGGTCATACTCCTCCTAAAGACCCTAAGCCAACCCCAGTATGTAACGAAGGGCCATGTACAGGAAGTATTCCAATTCAAGTGATTGTGCCTAAGCGCTGTGAACTGAAGGTGAAAACACCAAGTATCTCATTAAAAGATGGTGCAGAAGCTTCAGGTCAATTTATGGTTGGGGCGAATGCAAACTACAACTTATTGGTCGATACTGACAACCGTGTTGGTGGAGGCAAAACAACCAAATCTGCAGCCAAATCAGGTAGCCATGCAGTGGGCTTAACAGTTGAAACCAAGCTTGCAGGTTCATCGTCTGTGATTCAGCTAAATGATCAGCAAACCAATATTGCGCCAGGTAGCAATGGCTGGAATTCTTACAATGTCTTGGTTAAAAGTGATGGCGTAGGTATTTCTAAACCAGCGGGTACTTACACCGATAAATACAACATTCGAGTGTCTTTCTAATTCGCTTGAACTCAATCTAAATCAGTTGGCTTTACCGACAGGGTGGAGTCAACTTTTTAGTCTAAAGAAATACAAAATAAGACATTGCTGGGGGAAGTATGAAACGATTATTGAAATATATGCTGGTTGCAGGTTGCTTATGTGTAGAAGCTGTTTATGCAAACTTGGTCATTTCACCTACGCAAATGTATTTGGGCGATAAAGCACGACAACGCAGTGCAACAGTGGTCATAGAAGCCACAGATCTTACTGAACCGAAAAGCTTTGAAATGTCTGCCTATAAATGGTCGCAAAATGCACAGGGTGAAGATGTGCTAGAACCAGAACAAGACATCTTAATTAATCCTAAAAACTTTGTTTTACAACCGAATGCACAACAAATTATTCGTGTAGGTTTTAGCCGACCATTGACTAAAGAAGAAATGGCGCAAGAAAGAACCTGGCGCATAATTTTTAAAGAAATCGCCCCTGTGGTGGAAGAAGATGCTTTGCAGTTTTTATTTACGATTTCAGTCCCTTTGTTTGTAGGCAAGCAAGATGCAATTAATGTAACGGCAACCCCGCGTTATCAGAATAACCGCTTATTTTTAGAGATAGAAAATCATGCTGCATCACATGTGCAAATTTCTTCGATCAGCATTCTAGACCAGAAAAAACAAGCTATCGCAACCTCCAGTGAAATGAAATATTTGTTAAACCAACAAAAACATAGCTTTGATATGGGGCAAATCAAACTCAGTGATTTGAAAAATTACATACTCAAACTTGAAACAGATAAAAGTGAGCAAGCCATTGAGTTAAAAATGAAGGGCTAAATCATGCATAGAACTCGACTGTTTTTTGCGCTGCAATGTGTCCTGTGGGGGATACCATTACAAGCCGCTGCTGCTCAGCCTGAAATGGTATTAAATAGTGTTTGGTTAAATGGCGTTGATCGTGTCGTTGAAAGTCTGGTATTGCAGCAGGATGGGCAACGCTATATGGAATGTGAGGTCTTGCAACAATTAGGTTTGCTGCAAGAGCGCTTACAACAACACAGCGCACAAACGCAGTTTTGTTCAGTAACCACTAACGATATTCTGTCTGAGCAAGATTCTGCACTGCAAGCCATTAAACTGACTGTACCAGCCAGCTATTTTATTGATGCACAATTTACCCAAACGCATGCGATTCCCTCTAAAGCGGACTTGGGTGGCTTTTTAAATTATGACGTACTGTATGCGCGTTATGATAACCATAATGAATTAAATGGCTTGGCGGAGCTTGGTATTTTTAAGGATTACTGGATTTTTAAAAATGCCATGATGTATCGCAAAGAAGCAGAACAAGACCAAGATAAGTTACTGCGTTTGAATACCAGTTTTGAAATAGAGTTTCCATCACGTTATCAGCGTTTAACCTTGGGTGATAACACCAGTGTTTATAATCCATTATTAGATACATTTAGATTTGGCGGTGTATCTTTTGGTTCAAATTTTAGTAGTTATCCAGATTTTATTTATTGGAATGTACCCACCTTAAGGGGCAGTGCGGTACTGCCATCGACAGTCGATTTATACATTAACGGCATCAATTTATATCAACAACAGATTACACCCGGACACTATAGCTTAAATACAGGCGCCAATATTCAGCAGTCGGGTGAGGCGCAGGTGGTGGTGGAAGATGTATTGGGTAACCGTACCGTGCAATCCTTTCCTGTCTATGTCACCACGCAATTACTCAAACCTGGGTTAAATGAATATAACTTTTCTGCAGGCAAGTTGCGTTATGACTATGACTACGTGTCAGATGATTATCGTGAGTTTTTTGGCAACCTTTATTTCAGACGCGGGATTACTGACAGCACGACCTTAGGCACTAATTTAAGTTACAGCAAGGATGTGCAAAATGTTGGTTTGTTATGGACACAGGCTATCAGCAAATATGCCTTGTTAGATACGCATGCAGCTTCTAGTCATAGTGACTGGGGCGATGGCTATACCTATGGTACTTCAATAAGCCGTAATGGCAGTCGGATTGCATTCGGTGCCAGTCATAAGTATTACAGCCCTGAATACCGAGGCTTGGGTTATAGCGATGCAACACAAACGGTGGAATATGACAATTTGGCCTATGTCAGTATTTTTAATGTTCCTTTAATCAACACCTTAAACGTGAACTATTTGGAACGTCGTTATCACTCCAATACTGAAAATAGTTTTGCAGATAGCCAAATGCTTACGGTCGGTTTTTCGCGTATGTTTGGGCGTCAGGCTTCAATGTCATTTTCATATTATAAAGATTTAAAAATAGAGGATAGTGACGGGGCATATTTAACCCTGAACTATCAGTTTGACCAACGCCGCAGTGCGCAACTTTCTCATAACTTTGATGAACAGACGCAGTTGCGTTATGCACAAAGCAGTCTGGCTCAAAATGGTGTGGATTACACGCTTGCTGTGCGCCACCAACAAGCAGAAGATGAGATTGGGGTAAATGCTTATACGGCGCTAAGAATGCCTATGGGTAATCTATATTTAAGCCACGATGAAAGTGAGCGTTTTAGCTATAGTCAAGCCAATTATCAGGGTGCAGTGGTTTGGTTAGATCGAAAATGGGCCATGACCAAATACGTAGACAATGCCTTTGCATTGGTAAATGTCGGTGATATTCCAAATGTAGAAGTACAACGGGCTTTAACACCAGTCGGCAAAACCAATCAAAAAGGCTATGTGTTTGTGCATGACATTGTACCTTACGTCAATTACGACGTGTCTTTTGATCAAGACCAGTTAGACATGTATGACAGCTTTGAATATTCAAGCCAAAAAGTGATTGGTATGAATCAACGTGGTTATAAAGTGAATTTTCCTGTGCAGCGTACAGGATTGATTATATTACGTTTACTTACAGCTGATCAGCAGCCGTTTGTGCAGGGAAGTGAGGTGTATTTAAGTCGTGATACCACTGAGTTTGTACCTGTGGGCAGTGATGGAAATGTACATTTATATGGTGTGAAACCCGGCGGCTATACGCTAAAAGTCAAAACCAAAGGTGGAAAGATTTGCCATAGTCAGCTTGAAGTACCTCAAGTTAAAGCTGGCACGGTTCCGCAAACAACGCAAATGGATTTGATTTGTCAGTAAGCATGTCAGCATGATGAGTGAGGGTGAGAAAAATGAAAAGATTAGAGATCGTAAAAAAAATAAGCCTGTTGTTGTGTGGCTGTTGGGTCTGTGTTCCTGCACAGGCCTGCACCATTGGTTCGGTGAGTGAGTCTTTATTGCAAATGAGCGCTCAATACCGTAGTCAGACGGCAACCAGTTTTAATGTGCGCTGTGATCGTGGTTATAGTATTCAGTTTAGTAGTCGTAATTTACGGGACAAGCACGGCAGCAGTTTTGTAAACAATGGTGCTCACCGTTTACGTACCAGTATGCGCATTATGGGTGCAAAAAATAATCTGTGGAACACGCCAATTGAAGGACAGACTTCTGCATCAGGGCATAAATACAGTGTAGCGGTAAGGTTAGATGAACAGCCGAGTTTGACAACGCCAGCAGGACGCTATACCGATGAGTTATACGTTAACTTACTGTTTTAGATGTTTTAATGTGCAGCAGGCTCACGATAATGTATTGAACAGGCAGGTATTGAATATCTGCTTTTTTTCATCTGTTCTTGGGCCGACTAACAGCAAATTATGGGGTTTCTAGCTTTTAAAATTGTATAAAAAATGACAAACATGTCACCAAAGCATCATATTATTGCAATGCTGCTGTATTAGGCTAACTAGCATAAAATAAGAATTGAGCAGAAAGGCGATGAGCAATGTATTGGCAAAGCAGAGCAGTAAATTAGAGCGTTACAGCGATGCATTTAAATTTTATTTTAAACAGGAAAAACAAAAAAACGCGATTAATGAAGTCATTGAAATTGAAGAGCTGGTGCGACCTCGTTTAAGAATTGCGTTAGTGACAGAAACCTGGCCGCCAGAAATTAATGGTGTGGCCAATTCATTATTACAACTGTGCAAAGGATTGCAAAAACTGGGACATAAAATTCTACTGATTCGTCCTGAACAAAAACAACCTTGTACCGATTTTAGTCCCAACAAAGAATGTCTGGTCAAGGCGCAGTCTATTCCGAAATATGGTCATCTGCAGTTTGGCTGGCCACAGCTGTATAAACTCTCTACCGACATGGATGAGTTTAAGCCAGATATCGTGCATGTGGTGACCGAAGGGCCGCTGGGTCTGGCTGCGTTACAGGTAGCAAAATCCAAGCAGATTCCGGTATCTAGCGGTTTCCACTCTGCTTTTCAGGACTTTAGCCGCTTTTTTGATCTGGCTTTTCTGGTCAAACCGATCCAGCGTTATCTGTGCTGGTTCCATAACAATACGCAACTGACCTGTGTACCCAGTACCGATACCGAGCAGTCTTTACGCCAGTTTGGTGTGGAAGGCCCACTGGTGGTCGTTGGTCGTGGGGTCGACGTCGACAGGTTCTCACCGCAACATCGTTCAGAAGCCTTACGTTTACGTTGGGGCGCCGATGAACAGACCCGGGTGCTGATTTATGTGGGCCGGGTGTCGCCAGAAAAAGAAGTGAATGTGGTGATTGATGCCTATCGGGCCATGCAGTCCATTGCCAAATATCCAACCAAGCTGGTGGTAGTAGGCGATGGTCCGGACCTGAAACGTCTGGAAGGGCTGAACACCGATGGCGAAGTCATTTTTATGGGCAGCTTAAGCGGACAAAAACTGGCTGAAGCTTATGCCAGTGCAGATGTGTTTGTCTTTGCCAGTCAGGTAGAAACCTTTGGTAATGTGGTGCTTGAAGCCATGGCCAGCGGCTTGCCAGTCGTGGCGTATGACTATGCTTGTGCCAATTTGCATGTCAAGCAAGATGAAACCGGCTGGCTTAGTCCACTGGGCGATGTCGCCGGAATTATGCGTTCGATTTATCAGTTACCGAGCGCAAAAGTATTAAGACAGATGGGTAAAAAAGCCCGTGAATCTACCCAGCATATCGGCTGGCAATATCCGATCCAACAATTTGAACAGGCACTTTATCGGGTGGTGCAGGAGTCGCATATGACGACCTAGATTTTAAGCTCAAGCTTAAAGGAGAGCATAGAATGAAACTTAAAAATGCAAAAATAAGAATACTTGATCTCGACTTGAAAGGCTGTTTGTATCTCAATCATTTTTCCCACTCCGAGCGGGTGGCTTATTTCTTTAAAGTGGTGAGCCGCTTAGGCGACGGTTTATTCTGGTATGTCATGCTGGCCACGGTCTGGTTATGGCAGGGCCTGCTGTATGGATTGCAGATTATCTACTTGCTGTTAGGTGGATCAGTCGGTACAGGCATCTATAAACTGCTTAAAAGCAAAACCGTGCGTCCGCGTCCTTATCAGGTGCATCAGGTGATCCGCCTGGGCGAGCGTCCGCTTGATCACTTTAGTTTTCCTTCCGGTCACACTTTGCATGCAGTCATGATTACCACGGTACTGGGCTATATTCAGCCGCTACTGCTGGTGTTGATGTTACCTTTTACCATTCTGGTGGCGCTATCACGTATGGTGCTGGGGCTGCATTATCCAAGTGATGTGGCGGTCGGTGCACTGATTGGCGGTCTGGTGGCCAGCGGCATTATTTCGGCTGCGCCGTATCTGGAAATTGCGCTATAGCCCATTCACTGGCGGCACAGCCTTTCAAGGCTGGTACAGCATTTGCAAAATTTGCTAAAGTAGTGCATCACACTAAACTGCCTTAGGAATAGACATGGGTTTACGTTGGACAGATAGCATCGATATCGCCATTGAACTGTATGAAGCACATCCAGATGTCGATCCGCAATGGATCCGTTTTACTGACCTGCATGCCTGGGTTTGTGCACTTCCAGATTTTGAAGATGATCCGACCAAGTCAACCGAAGGTCTGTTAGAAGCCATTCAAATGGCATGGATTGACGAAGCACGTTAACAGCGACCTCAAAAAACCGATTTTTTTACAGATTAAACGCAGAAAAAAGCCCATTTTTCGGTATAATGCGGCAAAATTTCTGTCAACTTTGACTTTAAGGAGCCAATCATGGCTATCGAACGTACATTATCTATCGTTAAACCAGACGCAGTTGCTAAAAACGTAATCGGCGAAATCTTCGCACGTTTTGAAAAAGCGGGTCTTAAAATCGTTGCAACTAAAATGAAACACTTGACTCAAGCTGAAGCTGAAGGCTTCTACGCTGAGCACAAAGAACGTGGTTTCTTCGCTGACTTAGTTGCGTTCATGACTTCTGGTCCAGTTGTTGTTTCAGTTCTTGAAGGTGAAAACGCAGTTCTTGCTCACCGTGAAATCCTGGGCGCAACTAACCCTAAAGAAGCGGCTCCTGGCACTATCCGTGCAGACTTCGCTGTAAGCATCGACGAAAACGCTGCTCACGGTTCTGACTCTGTAGCATCTGCTGACCGTGAAGTTAACTACTTCTTCGCTCAAACTGAGATTGCTCCACGTACTCGTTAATACGCAGTATTCAAACCAGATAAGTGTTATTATACTTATCTGGTTTTTTTATTCTCTGAATAATCCCTCGCTCAGATCTTGAGCATCTCCTTTCATCCTCAGACATGATTTAGGTAATACACATGAGTAATGAAGTGGTCGCTTCATCTGCAACATCTGATGAGCAGCAACAATCTTTGTCCACTCCAGCGCAATCAACTTCTGTGCAGAAAGTGAATTTACTGGGCATGTCGCGTGCTGAGCTGGAAAAATTCTTCGAAGATTTAGGTGAGAAGAAATTTCGTGCCGGCCAGGTGATGAAATGGATTCACCAGTATTTTGTAACCGATTTTGCCGAAATGACCAATATTTCAGGCAAGTTGCGCGCAAAACTGGAACAGATATGTGAAATTAAAGCGCCCGATGTGGTGCATAAAAACTATTCTAAAGATGGTACGCGTAAATGGGTGTTCCGTGTCGGTGATGATGCCGGTTCCTTGGTTGAAACCGTGCTGATTCCTGCGGAAGATAAAACCGGTTCGCGTAAGACTTTATGTATTTCCTCACAGGTCGGCTGTGCGCTGGACTGTTCATTCTGTTCAACCGGTAAACAGGGCTTTCAGCGCGACCTGACCCAAGCTGAAATTATTGGTCAGCTGTGGATGGCCAACTATTCCTATATGGAAGATGTGCCGGTTGCAGAGCGTGAGCGTTCGGTGACGAACGTGGTGATGATGGGCATGGGCGAGCCGCTGCTGAACTATGATGCAGTTTTAAACTCGATGCGTATTATGCTGGATGACTTCGCCTATGGCATGTCAAAACGCCGTGTAACGCTGTCGACCTCGGGTGTAGTGCCAAAAATTGACCAGCTGGCTGAAGATATTGATGTCGCGCTGGCGATTTCTTTACACGCCACCAACGATGAACTGCGCAATGAGCTGGTGCCAATCAACAAGAAATATCCACTGGAACAGCTGATTGCAGCCTGCCAGCGTTATATCAAAAAAGATGGCAACGAAAGTGCGCGTAAGCACGTGACCATTGAATATGTCATGCTCGATGGCGTGAATGACAGCATTGAACATGCCAAAGAGATGATCAAGCTGCTCAAAGACCTGCCAAGCAAAATCAATTTAATTCCGTTTAACCCGTTCCCGCATGCGCCATATGGCCGTTCAAGCCGGAACCGGATTATTTCTTTCCAAAAAACTTTGTCTGATGCCGGATTTGTGTGTACGATTCGTCAGACACGTGGTGATGATATTGATGCCGCGTGTGGCCAGCTGGTGGGACAGGTGGCAGACCGTACCCGTCGTGCGGAACAGTGGAAAAAGAAAGTTGCAGAGCGAAATGAAATTATGCGCTCTCAAGGATAATTAAATTTAGGGGGTGTCAGTTGAGAAAGCCAAGCTTGAAATTTATTTGCACTTCTATTTTGGGGCTGACCTTAGTTGTTTCTGGTGGATGTCAGACTACCGGTGCCAAAGGTGATCCAGAAAAAGCAGTAAAGGTAAGAACTCAACTGGCAGCTGAATACATTAAAGTCAATAACTTTGATGCAGCGAAACGTGCACTTGATCAGGCACTTGAGATTAATTCTCGCGATGCAACAGCCAATATGATGATGGGCGTGCTGTTACAGCAAGAAGGAAGCAAGTTTAATGTAGAGCGAGCAGAGCGCTATTTTAAACAGGCACTTTCTATTGAGCCAAAAAATGCGCAGGCACGTAACAACTATGGTACGTATTTGTATCAGGTGGGGCGTTATAATGATGCGATTGAACATCTCCAAATAGCAGGAACAACTTTGGGATATGATCAACGTTTTCGTGCATTGGAAAATTTAGGTCGAGCTTATGTGCAACTGGGTAAATTAAAAGAGGCGGAACAAGCTTTTATTCAGGCACTACAGATTAATCGTGATGCCTATATTGCTATGCTTGAATTGGCTGAGTTGAAGTATTTCAATCAGCAACAAGCAATGGCGACAGAACTTTATGAAGATTTTGTACGCGGTGTCGGGCAAAATAATCAAGATGCTCGTGCTTTATGGATCGGGATTCGTATTGCTCGAGCAAACCAAGACAATTTGGGGACACAGGTGTTGGTCAATCAACTGCGTGCCTTGTATCCAGAGAGTCAGGAATACCAACGTTATCTGCAATTGAAATACAGTACTGAGGCCGTATGGAAGTAAATCCTAATTCACCGCAATCAAATACAAATGTAGCGCCCAATGCATTAGGAAATATCCAACGCCCAGGTGAGTATCTGCGTCAAATCCGTCAAAATCAGAAGCTTGAGCTTGAAGATGTGGCGCAAGAATTGAATATTCCGGTCAAAACCCTGACGGCGCTGGAGCAGGATGAATACAAGTTACTGCCTGAAGCGACCTTTATCAAGGGTTATTACCGCACCTACGCCAAATATTTAAAAGTCGATGCCACCAGTATCATCCAGCGTTTTGATGAAATCTATGCCAATGATACCGGCATGCTGCCGAATCATGCCCTGAATAATTCCCCAATTAAAATTATGGGCAAACTGCCTGGCTCGAATCGTGACCGTAACCGCAAATGGTTAAAACGTATTGCGCTGGCGGTAGTGGCACTGGCCTTAATCTGGATTATCATCGCGGCCGTGCAAAACTGGTCATCTTCGCAGTCGAGCGACACCGAGCAGAATATTGTGCCAATGTCTGATGTCGAAATTATTAATTTAGACAACAGCAGTGCCGTGACCGGCGATCAGCTGTCTTTAAGCTTTAACCGTCCGACGTCGGTTCATATTGTGGATTCGACCGGGAAGGTGCTGGCCACTGGCCGTCAGGCGTCCAGCTTGAATTTAACTGGTGAGGCACCATTTCAGATTCGTTTAGATGATGCAACCGCAGTGTCATTAAGTCTAAACAATGAAAATATTTCATTGTCTCCATATACCGTCAATGGCAAAGCGGAATTCCGTTTGTCGCGTTAATGGCACAGAGTAGAGCGAAATCATGATTGAGAATCCAATTCGACGCCGTCCAACCCGTAAAATTCGTGTCGGTTCAGTCTATGTGGGCGGTGATGCGCCAATCAGCATTCAGAGTATGACCAATACCGAAACCTGTGATGTCGCCGCAACGGTTGCGCAAATTCAGCGCTGTGTTGATGCTGGTGCAGACATCATGCGGGTATCGGTGCCCAGCATGGAAGCCGCACAGGCTTTTGGTGAAATCCGTAAGCAGGTCTCTGTTCCTTTGGTTGCAGATATTCACTTCGACTATAAAATTGCTTTGGCTGTGGCCGATTTCGGCGCTGACTGTCTGCGGATTAACCCGGGTAATATTGGTTCGGAAGCGAAAATCCGTGAAGTGGTGGCTGCGGCCAAACATCATGATATTTCCATGCGGATTGGGGTCAATGCCGGTTCACTGGAAAAAGATATTCAAAAGAAATATGGCGAGCCGACCGGTGCGGCTCTGCTTGAATCGGCCATGCGCCATATTGATATTTTAGACCGTCTGGATTTCCAGGAATTTAAGGTATCAGTCAAAGCATCGAATGTATTTTTAACCATGGATGCCTATCGTTTGCTGTCGCAGCAAATTGATAATCCGCTGCATTTAGGTGTGACTGAAGCGGGAATCTATCGGACCGGTTCGGTGAAATCAGCGATTGCCTTAGGTGGCCTGCTGATGGAAGGCATTGGCGACACCATGCGTATTTCCCTGGCAGCAGAGCCGGAAGAAGAAGTCAAAATTGGCTTTGATATTTTAAAATCGCTCGGCCTGCGTTCTAACGGCATTAACTTCATTGCCTGCCCAAGCTGTTCACGTCAGGAATTTAACGTGATTAAAGCCATGCAGATGTTGGAAGAGCGTCTGGAAGATGTCCGCACTCCAATGGATGTGTCGGTGATTGGCTGTAAAGTTAACGGTCCGGGCGAAGCCAAAGAAGCTGATATTGGCGTGGTAGGTGCAAGTCCGCGTTCACTGGTGTATCGTAATGGTGAAAAGAGCCATTTAATTGATACCAATCAATTGGTTGATGAAATCGAAACAATGGTTCGTCAACGTGTTAAAGAGCTTGAAGAAGCTAAGTCAAAAGAGATTATTCGCACAGGTTTTTCTGAGTAGATCATGAGTTCAATCGTCGCAATCAAAGGTTTTAATGACATTCTCCCAACCCAGACCCCGGCTTGGAGACGTCTGGAACAGCATCTGTCCAGTCTTATGGATGCTTATGGTTATCAGCAAATCCGTTTGCCGATGGTTGAGCAGACCCATCTGTTCAAGCGTTCCATTGGCGATGCAACCGATATCGTTGAAAAAGAAATGTACACCTTCCTGGACAAAGGCAATCCGCCAGAGTCATTGACTTTACGTCCGGAAGGCACGGCAGGCTGTGTGCGTGCCATGCTTGAGCATAACCTGCTGCGTGGTGCAACGCCTCGTGTGTGGTATATCGGCCCGATGTTCCGTTATGAAAAACCGCAAAAAGGCCGTTATCGCCAGTTCCACCAGTTTGGTGTGGAAACTTTTGGTGTGGCTACACCAGATATGGATGCCGAGCTGATTTTAATGACCGCGCGTTTATGGAAACGTATGGGCGTTGCAGATAAAGTTCAACTTGAACTGAATACTTTAGGTGAGTCAGACGAACGTGCAGCATATCGCGCCGCCTTGGTTGAATTCCTGGAAACGCACAAAGCCGATCTCGATGAAGATTCTCAGCGCCGTTTAAGCACCAACCCGCTGCGTATTCTGGATTCTAAAGATGCCAAAACTCAAAGCATCCTGGAAAATGCACCAAAACTTCACGACTTTATGGGTGAAGACACCATGGCGCATTTTGCCCTGTTGCAGCAGTATCTGACTGATGCCGGTGTCAGCTTCGTGATTAATCAAAAATTGGTCCGTGGTCTGGATTATTACAACAAAACCGTATTTGAATGGACCACCACCCATTTGGGTTCACAAGGGACAGTGTGTGCCGGTGGCCGTTATGATGGTCTGGTGGGGCAGTTAAAAGGCAAGCCAGAACAGTCGGTTCCGGCAGTTGGTTTTGCCATGGGTATGGAGCGTTTATTGCTTCTACTGGAACAGGTCGAAGACAACAGCCCAAGCCGCGACTGTGAAATGTTCCTGGTGGCCGATCCGGCATCACAAGGTAAAGCACTGGTGCTGGCCGAGCAGATTCGTGACCAACTTGAAGCCAGTGGTAGCGCCATTCGTTTGAAAGTCGGCTCGCAAGGCTCGATGAAAAGCCAGATGAAAAAAGCCGACCAGTCGGGTGCACTGTATGCTCTAATTCTGGGTGAGCGTGAGTGGGAAAACCAGCGCTTTACCGTTAAAGAACTGGCCACTGCCGAGCAGTTGGATGTAGCTGTGGCAGAGATTGTGCCATTTATGATTGAAAAATTTTCTTCAAAATAAGCCAAAGAACATAAGGAAAAGGGTAATTCAATGAGCGCATTAAGTGATGATGAACAACTTGATCATTTAAAATCATTCGCTAAGAAATATGGTTCTGCAATTATTAGCGGGATTTTGATTGCGCTGATTGCCTTTTTCGGATGGCAATACTGGCAGAAGAAAAACCTGGCTGAAGATCAGACCAACACCGCAAAAGTCCAGCAACTGATGGACGAGGCGCGTGCGGCTGAAGGCGATGACAAAGCTTTCCAGAACCTGTCGACCACGGCCGATAAGATTGTGAAAGAAGCCCCAGATTCAGTCCAGGCCATTCAGACCCAGTTCTTAATGGCGAAACTGGCCTATGATCAGGGCGATTATGCCGGTGCAGAAAAAGCCTTAAAGAAAGTTGAAAATTCTAAAGTCGATGATGCCGGCTTAATGCAGGTATTAAAACTGCGTTTGGCCTATGCGCAATTGGCACAAAAGAAATATGATGAGGCACTGAAAACCTTGTCTGCCGTCAACGATCCTGCCTTTAAAGCAACAGCTGAAGAAGCGCGTGGTGATGTGTACGTGGCGAAAAATGATATTGAAAATGCCAAAAAAGCGTATCAGAACGCATGGAATGCGTTACTTGAACGTCAACAGGAACGTCAAATTTTACAAATTAAACTCGAAAGTGTCGGCGTTTTAGTTGATGATCCTGAAATTGAACGTCCTGTAATCGACACACAAGTGGATGAAACTGAATGAATAGAAAATATAAGATCCCGTTTGCACTAACTGTTTTAAGCCTTGCATTGGTTGGCTGTTCAAGCAACAGCATTAAAGTTGAAAAAGTAAAACCGAATCCTTTGCCAAAACTGCAACAGGCCAAAACCCTGGTGCCTGTATTTTCTCAAAACACCTCATCGACTGCTGAAGAAGATCCGCTGCGTTTACAGCTAGATGTCGATAATGGCGTGGTATTTAGTATTGATCCTAAAGGTGAAGTAGCGGCCTATCGTGGCAAGCAGCGTTTGTGGCAAACCGAAGTCAGCAAACAGGGGCTCAGCTCAGGTGTAGAAGCGGCAGAAGGTCTGGTGATTGTTGGGAATCAGAAAGGCCAACTGTTTGCACTGGATCAGGCCACAGGTGAGAAAAAGTGGACCGCACAATTGACTGGGGCTATTCTGGCACCTTCGCTGGTGCATGCCAACCGTGTGGTGACTATCAGCAATGATGGTATTGTCTATGCGCATAACCTGGCGACTGGCCAGCAAATGTGGACTTACAATTTGCCGAATGTCCAGTTTAGCCTACGTGGTAGCGCTGCACCGGTAGCGGTTGATCCGCGTACCGTGCTGGTAGCAACCGCCAATGCTTATATTTATGCAATTGATGTGGTGACCGGTACGCCACGTATGCAGCGCCGTGTGGCCATCAGTGAAGGTCGCTCCGATATTCAGCGTTTAAATGATATTGATGGCGATCCGGTAGTAGCTGGCCAGTTCCTGGTCACTACCAGCTTCCAGGGCCAGGTGACCGTCACTGATCTGGCTTCACAGCAAGTGGTTTGGAGCGAAGACCTGAGCAGCACCAAACGTCCGGAAGTGGTCGGCAATGGGGTTTTTGTCGCCAGTGCCGATGGCCGTTTAGTGGCTTATGAAATTACCAGTGGCCAGAAGCTGTGGGAAAATGACCAGTTGCTTAACCGTCGTTTAAGTAACCCGGTAATGCTGGGTCAGGACCTGGTGGTGGGAGATATGGATGGTGTCTTGCATCTGTTTAACCCGAGCAACGGTCAGCTGATTGGTCGCGCCAAAACCAGCGGTGAAGTGCGTTCTTTACGTGTCATCGACAACCAGTTATATGTTGGTACGCAAAAGGGTGCATTCAGCATTTGGCAGAACCGTTAACTTTTTGTTGCCTTATGTTAAACTAGGCGACAATTTCCGTATTTTTTAACGCGGGGTGATTGAATGTTCAATGCCCCGTGTTTTTATTCAGGTCTTTGACTGAAATTTTTTCTTCCCATTTGTTTCTGATGTTCAGACCCGTGTAGTGGACTGATCTCAAATAAAGGTTAATCTATGAAACCCGTAATTGCGCTCATTGGTCGTCCGAACGTCGGAAAATCAACGTTGTTTAACCAGATCACCAAGAGTCGTGATGCTCTGGTCGCAGACTTTGCCGGCCTGACGCGTGACCGTAAATATGGTGATGCGACCTATCAGAATAAATCCTTCATCGTGGTCGATACCGGCGGTATTGGCGAATCTGAAGGTGGTATCGATTCTTACATGGCCGAGCAGTCGAAAACCGCCATCCATGAAGCCGATATGATCATCTTCGTGGTCGATGCGCGTGCCGGTCTGCTGGCTTCGGATGAGCAGATTGCCCGTGAACTGCGTACGCTGGGTAAAAAAGTCTTTCTGGTGGCCAATAAGGTCGATGGCGTACATGCAGAAGCCGCGCTGGTTGAATTCTTTAAACTGGGGATGGGCGAGCCAATGCAAGTGGCCGCCAGCCATGGTCGCGGTGTTCAGCAGATGCTGGAAGAAGTACTGCAAGATGTGCCGGAAGATGAAAACCCGGAAGAGCGTGATGAAGACACGGGTCTGCGTCTAGCGATTATTGGTCGTCCAAACGTGGGTAAATCGACGCTGGTGAACCGTTTGCTGGGTGAAGAGCGCGTGGTTGCTTTTGACCAGCCGGGCACAACACGTGACTCGATCTATATTCCGTTTGAGCGTGAAGGGCGTAAATACACCCTGATTGATACTGCCGGTGTACGCCGTAAAGGCAAGGTTGATGAAATGATCGAGAAATTCTCGATTGTAAAAACCTTGCAGGCGATGAAAGATGCCAACGTGGTGGTTGTGGTGGTCGATGCGCGTGAAGGGATTGTCGAGCAGGACCTGCACCTGATTGGTTATGCGCTGGAAGCTGGCCGTGCCATGGTGATTGCGATCAATAAATGGGACAACATGTCTGAATATGATCGCAAGCAGTGTAAGCTGGATGTCGAGCGCCGCTTTGACTTTATTCCTTGGGCGCGTATTCACCTGATTTCAGCGCTGCATGGCACTGGGGTGGGTGATCTTTATCCATCGATTCATCGTGCTTATGAGTCTTCGCGCTTAAAAGTATCACCAGCCAAACTGACTCAGATTCTGAATGATGCAACTGAAGCGCACCATCCGCCAAAAGTGCAGGGTCGTGCCATTAAAATGCGTTATGCACACATGGGAGGCCAGAACCCGCCAACGATTGTAATTCACGGTAACAAGGTGGATAAAACCCCGGCCGATTATCGTCGTTACCTGGAAAACGTGTTCCGTAAGGTCTATAAGCTAGAAGGAACTCCGGTGAAGATTGAATTTAAAACCTCTGAGAACCCGTTTGAAGGACGTAAATCACAGGTGGATGAACGTACTGCTGCGCGTCGTCGTCGTTATGTACAGAAGTTTAAGAAAGCCGAGAAGAAATTTAAACGCGGTTAAGCGGTTTGTCGCTTGATACAAAAAAAGCCCGAATCAGATTCGGGCTTTTTTATGGCCATTAGTTTCTAGTCTGGACGCCGTGCCAGCAACATATTGCTATAACGATTCACCCACTGCGGGCTTAGGCGTGACAGGGTAAACAGGAATTTGCTTTTTAATCCGACCGGCTGATGGGTGGCGGTAAATAGCGAGCTTTTTCGCGTAACACAACTGAAAATTTCATCGGCCACATCTTCCGCGCTTAAATGTACCCCCATATTTTGGATGGTGCCGGCATCCATATCTTTGACCATGGCGGTTTGTACAAACAGAGGCATCACATCCAGCACCCGGATACCGTATTTTTGCCATTCAACATCCAGCCCTTCGCTTATACCGCGTACCGCAAATTTGCTGGCCGAATACGATACCAGATCGGCCTGTCCATAAATGGCCGAAGCTGACGACAGGTTCACCACCCGGGCAAAAGTCGCCTGTTTTAAATAAGGCAGTGCGGCATGACAGCCATTTAGTACCCCATTGACATTAACTTGCATGGTGCGCTGATGCGCCTGAATCTCGGTGTCTTCAAAAGCACCCGAATATAAAATGCCGGCATTGTTGACTAAAATATTCAGCTCGCCAGCCCAGTCTACAAAACGCGCCAAAGCCGTTTGCCACTGCGCATAATCCGCGACATCCAGCCCGCCGGCTTGCGCATTGGGACCTAGCTGCTGCGCCAGTTGCTCGGCCTGTGCAACATTTAAATCATAAATTCCGACTTTATAACCCGCCTGATAAAATAAGCGGGCCACTGCTGCACCAATGCCTTGTGCTGCACCACTAATGAAGATACTGTGCATGTGGCTAACTCCTTGTGTTTTTGTTTTTCAAAGTGTGGTTCTGTTGAGAGCATAGCAAATATTTTTATGTAGATGATGGTTAAAGAAGGTAGAAATCGGCATGGATCAGTTATTGGCAGTGATGAAACAGCTTCGTGAGCAATGCCCATGGGACCAGAAGCAGACCCCGGAATCGCTGACCAGGTATGCAATTGAAGAAGCCTATGAAGTCGAAGCGGCCGTGCGCAGTGGTCATGCTCAGGACGTCAAAGAAGAACTGGGTGATCTATTGCTGCAAGTGGTATTCCAGTCGCAAATGTATAGCGAGCAGGGTGCTTTTGACTTTCAGGATGTGGTGCAGGCCATTACCGATAAAATGATTCGCCGTCATCCGCATGTATTTCAGTCCGAGCAGTTTGCGGCCTTAAGCCCGGAAGATGTCAGTGCATTGTGGCAGCAGATTAAACAGCAGGAAAAAGCCGGCAAACCTGCATCGCGCTTATCTGAGGTCAAACATGGCCCGGCCATTCAGCAGGCACAGCAGTTACAGCACAATGTCGCGCAGATTGGCTTTGATTTTCCCGATGTCACTGGTGCGATGCAAAAAGTCGATGAAGAACTGCAAGAGTTGAAACAGGCGGTGGATCGGCAAAATTCCGACGAAATTCTGGATGAGCTGGGTGACTGTTTATTCTCTTTAATTAATGTTGGCCGTAAACTGAATCTGTCCAGCGAAATGGCTTTGCTGAGTACCGTACATAAATTTAGAACCCGCTTTGCTTTCATTGAACAGCAGTTACAACAGCAGCATAAAAATATAGAACAGGTGTCGTTGGCTGAAATGGATCAGCTGTGGGAGCAGGCAAAACAACAATTAAAATGACAGAGTGACCATGACAAGAAGAATAAGATTTCAACACGCTCAAGCTCTAATTCAACTGGCGTTAATGTTCTGCGTGTTTTGTAGCTTTTTCGCGCTGCAAAATGCGCAGGCAGAAAATTATGATGCGCGTTATCTGCAATGGAAGGCTGAACAAGAGGCGATTGATGCCCGCTTAAGCCCGTCGGCTTCTACGAAGACTTCCCAACCCCGTTCAGCTAGCGCAGGCAGTAGTGAAAAAATTAATCTGAATATGGCAACAGCCGCGCAATTACAGCAATTATCTGGCGTGGGACAAAAGAAGGCGGAAGCTATTATTGAGTACCGCAATCGGCATGGAAAATTCAAACGGATTGAAGATTTACAGTTAGTCAAAGGGATTGGACCGGCATTATTGGCCAAAAACCGGCACCGGCTGGGTATTTAATCGGGTCTGATCATCGGCCAACACCGCATCAGCCGGGCCCGAGTATTGAGATAATCAAATTGCCCTTTGATTGTGTTAGAGATATGATTAGCGTCATCTAATCTATTTTACGTTCAGACGTAGGAGACAGCGTCTTTTGCAAACTTTGCGCGCGTCAAAATGTGGTTTATCAACCACGCAATTACCTGCTTACATTCTAGATGTTATTGATGCTTTAACCAAAGCTGGCTATGAAGCTTATATCGTTGGTGGTGGTGTTCGTGACCTGATGTTGGGCCTGAATCCGAAGGATTTTGATGCCGTGACCAATGCCACGCCATCTCAGGTCAAAGAGGTGTTCGGACGCCGCTGTCGCATTATCGGACGCCGATTTGAGCTGGCTCATGTCTATTCTGGACGTGAACTGGTGGAAGTTGCTACCTTCCGTGCACCGCCGAAAAGAGCGGTGACCTCTGCTGCAGGCATGATTTTAAGAGACAATAACTGGGGCACGATTGAGCAGGATTTTTCCCGTCGTGATTTCAGTATCAATGCTTTGTATTATCAGCCACGCAAAGGAATTGTGCTGGATTTCTGTCATGCAGTTGATGATATTAAATCCAAAACCTTGCGTCTGCTCGGTGATCCGACCGTCCGTTTTGAAGAAGATCCGGTGCGGATGCTGCGGACCTTACGTTTTGCGGCCAAGCTGAATTTCAATATTGATCCGGCCATTCTGGAGATTTTTACTCCGGAAATGACCCAGTTGCTGCGCGATGTTTCTCCGCACCGTCTGTATGATGAATCGCAAAAACTGTTCACCATGGGGCATTTAAATCGCGTCTTGCCGATGCTGATTGACTTCGGTATCTGGCGTCAGCTTTTTGCCGACATCAAGCCGGACATCACTCCCTTTATTGAACTGGCTGCAAAAAATACCGATCAGCGCATTGCGATTGGCAAAACCATCAACCCGGCATTTTTCTATGCGGTGCTGCTGTGGAAGCCATTTTTAGAGCGCTGTGATTTTTATCTGTCCAAAGGGGTAATTCCGGCAGAAGCACGTGCACAGGCTGGGCTGGATGTGTTGAAACGTCAGGCCACCCGCACGGTGATTCCGCGTTTTGCCGAAACCTTTATTCGTGAAGTCTGGGAAATGCAAACCCGTTTGCTGAATCCAAAACCTCAGCAAATTGCTGCCCTGTCCAACCATGCACGTTTCCGTGCCGGTTTCGACTTTTTGCTGCTGCGTGAAAGATCTGGCGATGCCCAGACTCAAGAGATGGGTACGTGGTGGGATCAGTACCAGACCATGAGCACCGATGAAAAAGAACGTGCCATTGGCCAGTACAACCGTCAGCGGGCCAAGAGCCGTCGCAAAGCTGCACAGGAAGAACATCTGGAGCAGCAGCTGAATGCCGCGCAGACCGCCGAAATTGAACCGCTGGTGAATGAGCCGGAGCCACGCAGCCGCCGTGCCCGTAAAGCCAAACAGCAGGAAGACGCCCGTGCCCAGGTTGCATCAACATCATCAAGCAATGGCTCGGGGATTGGTGCAGACCATCCAATTCTGAAGCGCAAGCGGGTACAACGTGATTTAAGTCAGGTTATTTTCGGGCCAACACAATGAGTAGGGTGACTTATATTGGCCTGGGTAGTAACCTGGGCGATTCACGCCAGATTCTGACCGAAGCTGTGCACAAGCTGGCGACGTTGGGTCAGGTCAAAACCTCTAAACTGTATCAAAGTCCGCCAATGGGGCCACAAGACCAGCCGAATTATTTAAATGCGGTGGTACAGCTGCGTACAGATTTACCGGCGCTGGAATTGCTGGATCAGCTGCAGCGTTTTGAGCAGGAAGCCGGACGGGTGCGTTTACGCCATTGGGGTGAACGCACGCTCGATCTGGATTTACTCCTCTATGGACAGGAGCAGATTCAGCATGAACGTCTGACTGTGCCGCATGTCGGCGTTTTAGAACGCGATTTCGTGGTCATTCCATTACTGGATTTAGACCCCGAACTGCGTGTGCATACGCAATTATTAAAAGACTTGCCGTTCATTCAACAGCCCGCACTGGATGTGCTGGACCATGAACACTGGGCAAATATTTAAAGTGATTTTTAGCATGTTCTATGCTTTTCCTAGAGGAACATCTCCATGATTAGTCTCAGTGACTTAAGACAATTTAAAGCCGATGGTCGCAAATTCTCCTGCCTGACTTGTTATGATGCGAGTATGGCCAAGGCAATGGAAATTGCTGAAATTGATAGTATTTTAATTGGCGACTCGCTGGGGATGTCGATTCAGGGCCGTGACTCTACCTTGCCGGTGACCGTTGAAGATATGGCCTATCATACGGCAGCAGTGCGTCGTGGCAATCAGCATGCCTTTATCATGACCGATCTGCCATTTATGAGTTATGCCACCTTGAATGATGCACTGCAAAGCTCGAAAACCGTGATGCAGGCCGGTGCGCAAATGGTCAAAATGGAAGGTGGTGCCTGGCTGGCTGAAACCGTAGAAGTGCTGACCCGTAACGGAATTCCAGTGTGTGTGCATTTGGGCCTGACGCCGCAATCGGTACATGTCTTTGGCGGTTATAAACTCCAGGCGCGTACCCGTGAAGCGGCGGACAAGTTGATTGCCGACTGTCAGGCGGTAGTTGATGCCGGTGCTGCGCTGTTATTGCTGGAATGTGTACCGGCGCAGCTTGGTCAGGAAATTAGCGCCCTGTTCCCGCATATTCCGGTAATTGGGATTGGTGCCGGTGCAGACACCGATGGTCAGGTGCTGGTGGTGCAAGATATGCTGGGTCTGACGTTTGGCCGCGTTGCCAAATTTGTACGGAACTTTATGAAAGAGCAGTCTGGTGAAACAGCCATTGTAGATGCCTTCAAAGCCTATCATGCTGCGGTACAAGACGGTTCTTTCCCGGCACGTGAACAAACTTTCCAAGTTGAGTTGTAAAACATGAAAACAGAAACCACGATTCAGGGATTGGCAGCCTCATTAAATCCTGCACGTGCAGCGCGTAAAATTATTGGTTTTGTCCCGACCATGGGCAATTTGCATGAAGGCCATCTGAGCTTGGTGCGTGAAGCGCGTCAATTATGTGATGTGGTGGTGGTCAGCATCTTCGTGAACCCGATTCAGTTTGGTCCAAATGAAGACTTTGACAACTATCCACGGACCTTGGAACAAGACAGTCAATTGCTGGCAGAAGCCGGTTGTGACATCGTATTTGCACCTTCTGTCGAGCAAATGTATGGCAAAAACCCGCGTTTAACCAACATCAGTGTGTCTGAAATTACCGAAGACCTGTGTGGTTTGCAGCGTCCGGGACATTTTGATGGTGTCGCGGTGGTGGTGACCAAGCTGTTTAATATTGTGCAGCCGAACTATGCCTTCTTTGGCCAAAAAGATTATCAACAGCTGGCGGTGATCCGTCAGTTTGTACGTGACCTGAATATTCCGCTGGAAGTGATTGGCGTGCCAATTGTCCGGGCAGAGGATGGTCTGGCGCTCAGTTCACGTAACGGTTATTTAAGTGAACAGGAGCGTAAAACGGCACCAGTAATTTATCAAAGCCTGAAAAATGCTGAACAGGCACTGCAACAGGGTGAAAAGCTGTCAGAAGTGTTAGCGAATATTAAGGCAGTATTGACGCAGGCCGGCTTTGTTGTGGACTATGTAGAGGCACGTACACTTGAACTGCAAAAAATTGATGAATTTAATCAAGAGATTGTTTTGTTCGTGGCGGCAAAATTGGGAAGCACCCGCTTAATTGATAATATGCAGATCAAACCGACTGCATAGCTCAGCAATGGAAAGGACAGCCTTGTCATGAAGCGTATTTTGATTGTGACCGGACAATCAGGTTCAGGAAAATCCTCGGCTTTGCAGGTTCTCGAAGACCTCGGATATTACTGTATTGATAACCTTCCTCTGGCATTGCTGCCCGAAATTGTGGCCAAGCTTGATCTGGAAAATAATCTGGAACAGCTGGCGCTAGGGGTCGATGTACGCAGTACCCGCGCCAATTTGCAGGAATTTGACCAGGTGTTTGAACAGCTGCAAGGTCATGGCTCGGTCGATATTATTTATCTGACTGCCCAAGATCAGGAGCTGATCACCCGCTTTAGTGCTTCGCGCCGTCCGCATCCTCTGGCCAGCCGGTTTAAAAGTCTGCATCAATGCATTCAGGAAGAAAAAGTCCTGCTTATGCCGATTCAGCTGCGCTCCACGGTGCACATTGATACCACCGACAAGAGTGTGCATGACTTAAAGCATACCTTGCTGTCGAAGCTGGGTCAGACCGATAAACTGATTGTGATTTTGCAATCTTTTGGCTACAAGTATGGTATTCCGCTGGATGCCGACTATGTCTTTGATATCCGGCATTTGCCGAACCCACATTGGGATCTGTCTTTGCGCAAATATTCCGGGCTGGATGAGCCGGTGCAACAGTTTCTGGAACAGCATGAACAGACCAATGAAATGTTCCAGGATATTTATCAGTTTTTAAATAAATGGCTACCTGCATTTGCAGAAGGGCATCGTCATTATATGACCATCTCTATTGGCTGTACCGGTGGGCAGCACCGATCTGTTTATATGGTGGATAGACTAAAAAAGGCACTTGAGGCACAATGGTCTATTCAAGTCTTACACCGGGAAATGAAGCACTGGTCATGATTGACACAACTGTTGACGTAATTAATAAACTAGGTTTACATGCGCGTGCATCAGGCAAACTGATTGAAGTCACCACGAAATTCCGTTCGTCCATTCAAATTGGCAAAGGTGACAAGTTGGTCGATGCAAAAAATATCATGTCCCTGCTCATGCTCGGCGCAGGTAAGGGCACAACTTTACGTTTAGTGATTGAAGGTGCAGATGAAGAACAAGCTTTATCTGAAATTCAGGCACTTTTTGCAGCAAAATTTTACGAGGCAGATTAATCGTGGCACGTCGACCGCACCGTTTTACCGAAGATGATTTCGAATCTTTAGAAGGACGTGCAAGTAAAACTGAACAGAAAAAAGCCGTACAGCGTATGGCTGCTTTGGGCGAGCAGTTGGCTCAACTGAACCCGAAGCAAATTCAAAAGCTTCCTGTAGATGAGCGTTTAATTGATGCACTCATTGAAGTGCAGAATATCAGTTCGCATGAGGCGCGTCGCCGTCAGTTCCAGCGGATTGGGAAACTGCTGCGCAATGAAGATGAATCGGTGATTCTGTCTTATTTAACCCCGCAGCAGGGTGCCAAAAAAACTGCACAGCTGCAACGCTGGGTCGAGCGGATTATTAAAGATGGTGATCCGGTAATTAATGATTTCTGCAAAACTTATAATGCGGCAGAACGACATACCCTGCGTCAGCATGTGTTGCGCATTCACCGTGATTTGAAAGTGGAAATGCCCGCAGCAGAGCTGGAAGCATCCAAGTTAAAATTGTTTAACTATGTGCAGCAAGTGGCGCTGTTATCTGACAATTAAGCTAATCAGACTTCATCTGGTCCGAAGCCATTAAAAACGACTCAATGGAGTCGTTTTTTTATTGCGGTTCATTTTTGGGTGACTGATTTGAAAACGGGCACTATGACCCGCATCAACATCTCGGCTGGCTTTAACCAAACTCGCCGACAGCGCGTTCTTTGGCCCATTCACGTAATACAAACTTCTGTAATTTGCCGGTCGAGGTTTTAGGAATCTCGGTAATCACCACTTCTTTTGGCACTTTAAAGCGCGCCAGATGCTGCTGGCAGAAGGCAATGATTTCATCTTCGGTCACGGTTTTACCTTCTTTAATTTCAATAAAGGCGCACGGGACTTCCTGCCAGCGCGGATCCGGTTTGGCCACCACTGCCGCGGTGAGGACCGCAGGGTGCTGGTACAGCACCTCTTCAACCTCCAGCGAGGAAATATTTTCACCGCCGGAAATAATCACATCCTTGGAGCGGTCGGTAATTTTGGCATAGCCATCCGGCTGGCAAACGGCCAGGTCGCCGGTATGGAACCAGCCACCGGCAAAGGCTTCGGCCGTCGCTTCCGGATTTTTTAAATAGCCTTTCATCACGATATTGCCACGGAACATAATTTCGCCCATGGTTTCGCCATCGTTCGGTACCGGTTGCATGGTCTCCGGGTCGAGGACTTTCATGCCATCTTGCAGCGGATACGGCACGCCTTGGCGTGAATGCAATTGAGCCTGTTCCTGAATAGTCAGCTCAGACCAGCCAGCTTGTGATGCACATAGCGCCGATGGGCCATAGGTTTCAGTTAAGCCATAAACATGGGTCACGTTAATGCACAGATTACGCATCCCTTCAATAATCGCCGCAGGTGGTGCAGCACCGGCCACCATCACTTCTACGCGATGCTCAATTTTGATCTGTTGCTGTTCCGGAGCATTAATCAGCATCGACAGTACAATCGGTGCGCCGCAGAAGTAATCAACTTTATGTTCAGCAATCAGTTTAAAAATCAGCTCAGGATCGACTTTACGTAGGCAGATATTGGTACCGCCATTGGCTGCCATGGTCCAAGCAAAACACCAGCCGTTGCAGTGGAACAGTGGCAAGGTCCATAAATAGGTGGCACGTGGGGTCATACCGCAGGCAATAATATTACTGGCGGCATTGATATAAGCCCCACGATGATGATAGACCACGCCTTTCGGGTTGCCGGTGGTGCCAGAGGTATAGTTCAGGCTAATCGCATCCCATTCATCTTGTGGAAGTGACCATTCAAAATTGGCATCGCCTTCAGCCAGCCAGTCTTCATATTCAATCTGGCCAATCGGGGCAGTAAAGCACTGCTCGTACAGCTCATCTTCAACATCAATCACAAAAATTTCTTGTGGCACCAGCGCCAACGCTTCTTTGGCCACGGCAGAAAATTCCGGATCAACCAGTAACACTTTGGATTCGGCATGTTCCAGCATAAAGGCCAGACTTTTGGCATCGAGCCGGGTGTTGAGGGTATTGAGGACGGCGCCTGCCATTGGTACGGCAAAATGTGCTTCCAGCATGGCTGGTACGTTCGGGAGTAAGGTGGACACGGTATCATTCTTGCCGACCCCCAGCTGTTGTAGCTGATGGGCAAACTGGCGGCAACGTTGATATTTTTCTCGCCAGGTAATGCGGCGTTTACCGTGAATAATGGCGTCCTGATGCGGGTAGATATAAGCAGCGCGTTCAAGGTATCTCAGTGGAGACAAGGCCACGAAATTGGCAGGGGTACGCGGCAATTGATCATATGCGCTAACCATTATTATTACTCCCTAATCATATTTATTGTTTCTCTGGTTTAAAGATATTCATTTCAGTGCAGGCTTGCAGTTATTCTTTAGTCGAGTGAGCGGTATTGCTGCTGAATAGGCACGCTATCACCTGAAATATAAACCTTTTTTGATCCGGTAAAATTGTATGGAGATATTTCTTTTTTATCTGGGTGCAGCTGATGATGGCAGTTGCAGATAGATTGGCCAGATCAGCATATAAAAAGCCACATCATCCATTTGAGTGGTAAATCCGGAAATAAAATTGGCCCATGCAGCACATTTTTTTAAATCGGAAAAAATTAAGCATAAACACGAGGCTTAATTTGAATTTTCTCGGAGAAAAGGTTTAATCACCGCGCCAAGACGTGTAAAATTCTAGTCGATTTTTTATTTACCACCGTTTTTTATCTTTTGAGGTTCTCCTCGATCATAATCTCGCGGTGACATGCTCCATGGTACGGGGCATCACTCCTTAAGGATTTTCTATGCCAATTATCACTTTGCCGAATGGTGATCAAAAACAATTTGATCAAGCCGTATCTGTGATGGAAGTTGCACAAAGCATCGGCCCGGGTCTTGCCAAAAATACTGTGGCAGGTCGTGTGAACGATCGTTTAGTCGATGCCTGCGATTTAATTACCGAAGACGCCACCTTACAAATCATCACACCGAAAGACGAAGAAGGGGTCGAAATTATTCGTCATTCTTGTGCGCACCTGGTGGGCCATGCGGTAAAACAATTGTTCCCTGAAGCAAAAATGGTGATTGGTCCGGTCATTGAAGAAGGTTTCTACTATGACATCTGGATGCCACGTCCATTTACTTTAGATGACATGGCGGCCATCGAAGAGCGTATGAAAAAGCTCATCGACCAGGACTACGATGTTGTGAAAAAAATGACCCCGCGTGATGAAGTTATTGCTGAATTCACTGCGCGTGGCGAAGAATACAAACTGCGCCTGATTGCAGACATGCCTGAAGAAACTCAAATGGGTCTGTACTACCATCAGGACTATCTGGATATGTGCCGTGGTCCGCACGTACCAAATACCAAATTCTTAAAATCGTTCAAGCTGACCAAAATCTCGGGTGCTTACTGGCGCGGTGATGCCAAGAACGAGCAGCTGCAACGGATTTACGGTACCGCTTGGGCTGACAAAAAACAGCTGGCTGCCTACATCAAACGTATTGAAGAAGCAGAAAAGCGTGACCACCGTAAAATTGGTAAAGCCTTAGACCTGTTCCATATGCAGGAAGAAGCGCCGGGTATGGTGTTCTGGCATCCAAATGGCTGGACCATTTACCAGGTGCTGGAACAGTACATGCGTAAAGTGCAGCAGGACAACGGTTATCAGGAAATCCGTACTCCGCAGGTGGTCGATTTCACCTTATGGGAAAAATCGGGTCATGCCGCGAACTATGCGGAAAACATGTTTACCACGCATTCTGAAAACCGTAACTACGCAGTGAAGCCAATGAACTGCCCATGTCACGTGCAGGTGTTTAACCAGGGCCTAAAGTCGTATCGTGATTTACCAATCCGTCTGGCAGAATTTGGTTCATGTCACCGTAACGAGCCATCGGGTTCATTGCACGGTATTATGCGGGTACGTGGTTTCACTCAAGATGATGCGCATATTTTCTGTACCAAAGAGCAGATTGGCCAAGAGGTTGCTGACTTTATTCAATTAACCTTAGACGTCTACAAAGACTTTGGTTTTGAAGATGTGCAAATGAAGTTATCGACTCGTCCTGAAAAACGTGTCGGTGATGATGCACTGTGGGATCTGGCGGAAAAATCACTGGCCGATGCTTTGGATGCAGCGGGTCTGGCCTGGGAATTACAGCCGGGTGAAGGTGCATTCTATGGTCCGAAAATTGAATTCTCATTGAAAGACTGCTTAGGCCGTGTATGGCAGTGCGGTACCATTCAGTGTGACTTTAACTTGCCAGAACGTTTAGATGCTTCTTATGTGACGGAAGATAACGACCGTGATCAGCCGGTAATGTTACACCGTGCGATTCTTGGAAGTTTTGAGCGTTTTATTGGTATACTTATTGAGCATTATGCAGGCTTTATGCCACCTTGGTTATCGCCAACACAAGCCTGTGTAATGAATATTACCGACGCGCAAGCTGAAGCCTGTGGGTCAGTCGTCGAGAAACTGAAAGAAAACGGTATTCGTGCGATTTCTGACTTGAGAAATGAGAAAATCGGCTTTAAGATTCGTGAACGTACTTTAGAGCGTATTCCTTACTTGCTGGTTCTTGGCGACCGTGAAGTAGAGGAAGGTACAGTGAACGTGCGTACCCGCTCAGGAAAAAATTTGGGTACTATGTCAATTGATGCTTTCGTTGACCTAGTAAAAGCAGCCGTTGCCGAACGCGGCCGGTACATTGTGGAGTAAGAAAGATTAAACAGCCTGACCGTAACCAACAACAAGGTGCTAAGAGTAACCGCCCTGCAATTAATGACGAGATCCGTGCAAAAGAAGTACGCCTCGTTGCAGCGGATGGTGAACAAAAAGGAATTGTTTCTTTAGCGGAAGCATTGCGTGCTGCAGAGGATGCAGATCTTGACCTCGTTGAGATTGTGGCAAATGCAGAGCCGCCTGTTTGTAAAATCATGGATTACAACAAGCACTTGTTTGACCTGAAGCAAAAGCAAAAAGATGCCAAGAAAAAGCAGCATCAAGTGCAGGTAAAAGAAATTAAATTGCGCCCAGCAACCGATGTAGGTGACTACAACGTAAAACTGCGTGCCATTTTAAAGTTCTTGGAAGAAGGCAACAAAGTCAAAATCACACTGCGTTTCCGTGGTCGTGAAATGGCGCACCAACAATTGGGTCTGGCACAATTACAGAAAATTGAAGCGGATGTAGCTGAAATTGGTGTAGTTGAACAGGCGCCAAAAATGGAAGGTCGTCAAATGGGTATGCTGCTTGGACCGAAAAAGAAAAAGTAAGCATCTCCGAATCAAAAAAGCACTGCCCAGCAGTGCTTTTTTTGTGACTACAGTTTATGAGGTCACTAATATTTTGACATAATGATCGTTCGGTATGTTGAGCAGCTCAGCATACTTTGCATGATAAAAGCTCGGTGACTTTCGAACAGCTGCGGGTCATCTCTGGTGTTTAATTTTTATGTGACAACAGTTGCCCTGCTCAGGCTTATCTCGTATCTTTAACGGCAGAGCAATAACACATGACAACGACAAGAGCGCAAGGATATACACATGATTGATCTTTATTATTGGGGCACGCCCAATGGTCATAAAATTACGATTGCCTTAGAAGAAATGGCGCTGCCATACCAGATTTTCCCGATTAACATCCTTGAAAACGACCAGTTCCAGCCAGATTTTCTGCGCATTTCTCCCAACAATAAAATTCCAGCTATCGTCGATCAGGATGGACCGAATGGCCAGCCGATTTCGATTTTTGAATCGGGGGCGATCTTGCAATATCTGGGCCGTAAAACCGGTATGTTCTATCCGGTAGATGAGCTCGAGCGGGTAGAGGTGGAGCAGTGGCTGATGTGGCAAATGGGTGGCTTAGGCCCGATGCTGGGGCAGAACCATCACTTTAGCCGCTTTGCACCCGAGCGTATAGCCTATGCCACCGAGCGTTATGTCAATGAAAGCAAACGTCTGTATGGCGTGTTAAACAAGCAGCTGATCGGGCAGAAATATGTAGCCGGTGAATATTCAATTGCCGATATGGCGATTTTACCGTGGTTGTTACGCCATGAATGGCAGCAGATTCCGCTAGAAGATTATCCGCATGTGCAGGATTATATTGAGCGTTTAACCGCCCGTCCGGCAGTACAACGGGCCCTGGCGATTCAGGTTTAAATAATCATCATAAAATCACCTAAAGCATCTTCGGGTGCTTTTTTTGTGATTTCAGTTAAGATGGGCAGAACCTGTTAACTGCATCTGTTATGGCTTATCTGCTGTTATTTCTGTCGGCCTTTGGGGCGGCTACCTTATTGCCGTTGCAATCTGAAGCGGTATTACTGGGCCTGCTCATTCAAGAGCAACATTCGGTGATGGCTTTAATAGCCATCGCCAGTCTGGGCAATATTCTGGGCAGCTGTGTGAACTGGTGGTTAGGACTCAAGATCGAGCAGTATAAAGACAAGCGCTGGTTTCCGGTGTCTGAACCCAAGCTGCAGCAGGCACAGCAGATTTATCGGAAATATGGCTTCTGGTCCTTACTGCTGAGCTGGGTGCCGGTGATTGGTGATCCAATCACCCTAATTGCCGGTTTAATGAAAGAAAACTTCGCCCGATTTCTGCTGATGGTGAGTGTAGCCAAAATCGGGCGTTATCTGTTTATTTATCTGGCTTATGCCATGTTCTAGTTTAGCCCTCACATTCTGCTGGCTGAAAACGGACTTCATCTTTCAGGCTGGATTTTTATAGATCCAGAATTTGCGTGGTACATCGACCTGTGCACCTTGCAGCGCCTGAATCAGTTTCTGGTCCAGCGCATAACGGCCGGAACCTTGCTGAATTTTAACCTTGTGGATGTTGCCGTATTTATCGGCTTTCATTTTGAACTGAATCCGGCGGGCATGACCATTTAACTCATCTTCGGTGACGTTCAGTTGAGGCTGGCTGCGATATTGAAACGCGCTTTTTGCGCCGGCTTGCTGCGCTTGCCAGACAGTCGAGTCAAAGCTGTAGTGGCAGTCCTGAGCAGTATCTTTTAAATCCAGATGAAAGACCTGATAACCAATCACTGGAACCGGGGTATCATCGACCAGATGTGGTTTGATTTTGGCTTGTTTCACTGCCTGGCTAATCAGCTGATCTAAAGATTTTAGTCCAGTGCTTTCCTGTACCGTGACCTTGTTGATTTGCCCCGATTCATCGGCATGAATCCGTAAAATGGCCGCGCGGTTTTGCTGCTTTAAATCGGCATTGCTATAACGCAGCTGCGGAAACTCGGTCCATTGAATACGCGTGGTCAGATGGGAGGCCAACGCCGAGGTTTTTTGTACTTGCAGTTGTTTGGCAGGGGCAGCAATGGCAAGCGTGGCACTAAGCGGCAGCGCCAGACACAGACTCAGGCAAATGGTTTTTTTCATGAGGATTAGCTTGTTGTTGGGCAAAAGAAGGAACGCTGCGCAGTATTTCCTGAATCGGGCTTCAGTACAAGTCTTCCGCTATAAAAATAAGAGGTTCCATCTGCATGTTTTGGCTGCTCAATAACAAGGAGAAAGGCTGTTAATTGCAAAAAGCTTCATCTGCCGATAGAAGGCGAGCGACTTTTGCAATATCTGCTTTTGTTTTAGACAAAGATGCTTTAGAATACGTGCTCCCTTACCTGCAGGTCGTTTGTAATGGTGCAAATGAGCCGAACAGGTACTTAAAAGAGGTTGTTATGGCTAAGTTAAAAACTCGCCGTGGTGCAGCTAAACGTTTCAAAGCGACTGCTAACGGTTTCAAGCGTAAACAAGCGTTCAAACGCCACATTTTGACCAAAAAATCTGCTAAACGTATCCGTCAATTGCGCGGCTGTGTAATGGTTCACGTGAGTGACGTTGCTTCAGTTCGTCGTATGTGCCCATACATCTAAGGAGATTTATAAATGGCTCGTGTAAAACGTGGTGTACAGGCTCATCGCCGTCATAAAAAAATTCTTGCTCGTGCTAAAGGTTACTATGGTGCTCGTTCACGCGTATATCGCGTAGCGTTCCAAGCGGTAATCAAAGCAGGTCAATACGCTTACCGTGACCGTCGTCAGAAGAAACGTCAATTCCGTGCTCTATGGATTGCGCGTATCAATGCTGGTGCTCGTCAAAACGGCTTGTCTTACAGCCGTATGATTGCTGGTTTGAAGAAAGCTCAAGTGATCATCGACCGTCGCGTACTTGCTGACATCGCTATGCATGACGCAGTTGCATTTGCTGCTTTAGCTGAAAAAGCGAAAGGTGCATTGGCTGCCTAAGTCCTCGTGACTTAAAAGAAGACCGCTTTATGCGGTCTTTTTATTGCGCAGAATCAGGGTCTGAATGATAGAGTAGGGAAATTGTATGCAGCGAATTAATGTGGTTGGTACTTCGGCTACAGGCAAGTCGACCTTTGCCCGGGCGCTGGCAGAAAAGCTGGGACTGGCCTATATCGAGCTGGATAATCTGTTCTGGTTAGATGACTGGCAGCAAAGTGCTGATACAGATTTTTTTGCCAAAATTCAGGCAGCCATTGAGCAGGCACCCAATGGCTATGTGATTGATGGCAACTATACTCGCACCATTCCCATTAAATGGGCGCAGGCCGATACCATCATCTGGCTGGATTTACCGTTTCATAGCAATTTACTGCGTTCTGTACAACGCGCCGTGCAGCGCGCGGTTTCACAGCAAACCCTCTGGCCTAATTCCAATAATCGGGAAACGATCAGACAGCTGTTTAGCCGCGATTCGATTGTCTGGTGGATGATTAAAACCCATCAGAAAAATCGCCGGCATTATCTGCAGCTGATGCAATCTCCCGAATATGCCCATCTGCACTGGATTCGGCTGACCTCGGTCGCTGAGGTTGAACGGTTTCTGAATCGCGTTTAAAGTCCGAAATAATAGGCTAATAAACAAATTACCACAGTAATAAGAATCAGCTTGATCACTCCAGTCGCACCAACTTTATGATGAGACGGGACTTTGGCTGAATGTGCTGCTTGCGCATGGGTAGCCTTGTTGTCAGATGCGAACGGTTCCAGCGGATTCGGCTGTGCGACAGGCGTCAGCTGGGCGCTTTGGTAATGGTTGGCCACCTTGACAATAAATTTGGCGCTTAAATCATCCAGCTTCTGGGCAAAATGGCGCAGGTCAAGCTGCTCTTCCGGACTCAGCACTTCATTATCTGCATTATAGGGATGCTGGATTTTCTGTTGAATATCATCTTTTAGCGCTTCTAAACGGTACAGCATGCGATGTGCATAATCGGCCTGATAGTGAGTCGGTAATAAAGACAGCTGATGCGGATCAGGTGTATCTGCCGTAAGCGGAACACCATAATAGGGTAAATTCTGCTGTTCAGGTGGCTGAAAGTCGGCCGCCAGTGTATGGGAAAACAGCTCCTGCTCGGTAAACAGATGAATTTCATCCCAGTGAGCGGGTTCTAGATCGGCCTCTACCTTTTTGGCCAGCTTACTATTGAGTTCATAACGCCAGAACGTTTCCTGGCGCAGTTCAATCCGCTGTGCCGGTGGAAATTCATAATCATTGTCGGCGTTATACCATTCCGGCAATTCCTTGCCACAAATCCAGGCAAATTTTTTATGTGCTTCATGGCTGACAATAAAATGCGGGTAGGGTAGTAACTCGACATTGGCATTGGGATTTTTTTCATCGACCAGCAGACTGGCATTGTGCAGACTCAGTCGGGTTGTACCCTGGCGTTTTAAGCCTTCCAGCCAGATTTCAAAATGCTGGGCCAGCAGATGCTGGGAATTTAAATCACGAAACCAGAACAGGTGCTGATTAAAAATGGGATGCGCACGCCAGCGACTGAAACTCAAATCTTGGCTCAGATATTCATTGCCATAGGTGACCAGGGTCAGTTGCTGTTTCCAAATTTGATCGAGCGCCATAGTGTTTGATCTCATTGATATTTTGATTATCTTATACTTTTTCCAAATTGCGATGCCAATCTAATTTTCCTGCAATGCAACTTCATTCTACTGTCCAAAAACTGTTAGAATGTGGGGTTTTTTAATTATATTCAAAATTTGTTGCTTTGAGAGTTACTATGTCACTGGAAGCCCTGACCACTGAAGCGCTCGCTGCCATTGCAGCAGCAGACGACCTTGCTACACTCGATCAAGTACGGGTGCAATTTACGGGGAAGAAAAGCCAGCTCGCGGAACAATCTAAGTCACTTGGTAAAATGGATCCTGAACAGCGTAAAGCGTTTGGTGCGCAAATCCATGCGGTGCGTGAAGCCATTAATACTGCATTAACCGAGCGTCAGGCAGCATTACAGCAAGCGGCATTAGAACAAAAACTTGCCAGCGAAACGGTGGATATTACCTTACCCGGCCGTGGTCAGACCATTGGCTCCATTCACCCGGTAACTCAGGTGCAAGAGCGTATTTGCCAGTTCTTTACCAAAGCCGGCTTTACTGTGGCTACTGGCCCAGAAGTTGAAGATGATTATCACAACTTTGAAGCGCTGAATATTCCAGGCCATCACCCGGCCCGAGCCATGCACGACACGTTCTATTTTGATGCGACTCATTTACTGCGTACCCATACCTCTGGTGTACAGATTCGGACCATGGAAACCCAGCAGCCGCCAATTCGTATTGTCTGCCCGGGCCGTGTTTATCGCTGTGACTCCGACCAGACGCATTCACCAATGTTCCACCAAATTGAAGGTTTGTACGTGGCGGAAAACACCAGCTTTGCTGAACTGAAAGGTTTACTGGTGAACTTGCTGAACGAATTCTTTGAAAAAGATTTGAAAGTCCGTTTCCGTCCGTCGTATTTCCCGTTCACCGAGCCAAGTGCTGAAGTGGATATTATGGATGAGCGCGGTAAATGGTTAGAAGTGCTGGGCTGCGGTATGGTGCATCCAAATGTATTACGCGCGGCAGGTATTGATCCGGATAAATATAAAGGCTTTGCTTTTGGTCTGGGCGTAGAGCGTTTTGCAATGTTGCGTTATGGCATTAACGACCTACGTATGTTCTACCAGAATGATGTGCGTTTCTTACGCCAGTTTGCTTAAAACAAATTTATACCTCTCCCTAACCTCTCCTAAAAGGAGAGGGGTTGTCCATCGGTGACATAGGGTTCTCCCCCTTTTTTTAAGGGGGAGTTAGAGGGGGATTTTAGAGATTTGAATTACAGGTTTTATATTAATGAAAATTAGCGAAAATTGGCTACGCACGTGGGTCAACCCAGCCATCGATAGCGAAAAACTTTCTGACCAGTTAACCATGCTGGGTTTGGAAGTTGATGATTTATCTCCAGCTGCAAAACCATTTACTGGTGTAGTGGTTGGTGAAGTGCTGACGGTTGAACAACATCCAGATGCAGACCGTTTACGTGTAACGACGGTGAACATTGGTTCCGGTGAGCCTTTACAAATCGTCTGCGGCGCGCCAAACGTACGAGCTGGGATGAAAGCACCTGTGGCAACTATTGGTGCAGTATTACCAGGCGATTTTAAAATCAAGAAAGGCAAACTGCGTGGTGTGGAATCACAAGGCATGCTCTGCGGTGCATCTGAAATTGACTTAGAAGATAAAATCGACGGTCTATTAGAACTTCCTGTGGATGCACCGGTCGGTGTCAACATCCGTGAATATCTGGACCTAGATGACAACGTGATTGACATCAGCATCACGCCAAACCGTGGTGATTGTTTCAGTATTCGTGGGATCGCACGTGAAATTGGGGTGATTAACCAACTGCCTGTGACTGCGCCTGAAATTAAAGAAATGGCTGCAAGCATTGCTGATGAAAAGAAAGTGGTTGTATCGACTGAAGGCTGTCCACGTTATTTAGGTCGTGTGATCAAGAACGTGAATACCAAAGCCGCGACGCCTGAATGGATGGAGCGCGCATTGGCACGTTCGGGTATCCGTCAGCACAGCATTCTGGTTGATATTACCAACTATGTCTTGATGGAACTGGGTCAACCACTCCATGCCTTTGATGCTGCAAAAGTGCAAGGTGCTGTACAGGTGCGTCAGGCGACTGGGGGCGAAAAACTTGTTCTATTGAATGAACAAGAAGTAGAACTGCAAGACGATGTCATGGTGATTGCCGATGATGAAAAAGCTCTGGCGATTGCCGGTATCATGGGTGGTCTGTCTTCATCGGTTACCGATGAAACCACTGAAATCTTCCTGGAATCTGCTTTCTTTGCACCGCTGCATATTGCCGGTCGTGCGCGCCGTTTTGGCCTGCATACCGATGCCTCTCAGCGTTATGAGCGTGGTGTGGATTTTGAACTGCCATTGATCGCCATGCACCGTGCCTCTCAGTTAATTTCTGAGCTTGCAGGCGGTGAGTTTGGCCCAATTACGGTGGCGGAAAATGCAGCAGTATTGCCAACACGTGACGCGATTGAACTGAAACAGGCACAGGTCGATCAGCTGCTGGGTTATAGCGTAGATTCAGACTTTATTACCGATGCTTTAACACGCTTGGGTTGTGAAGTGACGGTAAAAGCGCAAGGTCAATGGTCTGTGGTACCGCCATCGCATCGTTATGACATGGCCATTTACCAGGACCTGATTGAAGAAGTCGCGCGTATTCACGGTTATGACAATATTCAAATCAGCCTGCCGGTGATTGACACTAAACTGGCAAAGTATCAGGATCAGTTTGAAGTGGCACAGCTGCGTCAAACCCTGGTGACTTTGGGCTATCAGGAAGCAATCAGCTTTAGCTTTGCTGACCTGAAACTGGAAAAACAGCTAAATGCAGCGGTCAACCCACTGGCATTGGCGAACCCGATTTCAAGCGATCTGGCGGTGATGCGTTCAACCTTGCTGTCGAGCCTGATTCCTTGCGTACAGTACAATATTAACCGTCAGCAAAGCCGTGTGCGTTTCTTTGAACTGGGTTTACGTTTTGATTATCAGAACGCAGCCTCAATTCATGACCTGAAACAGATTCCAACCCTGGCAATGATTGCTGTGGGCGCTAAAACAGCAGAATCATGGCATGGCAAGCCACAAGCCATGGACTTCTTTGACCTGAAAGGTGAAGTTGAAGAGTTGCTGGCAGCAGGTCGTGTACAGGTCGAATATGTACGCTCAGAGCGTAGCTGGTTGCATCCAGGCCAATCTGCAGAGATTCTGGTCAATGGTCAGTCAATTGGTTATTTGGGCCGTTTGCATCCATCTCTGGAAAATGAACTGGATTTGGGCACCACTTGGGTGGCGGAACTGGATCAGCAGGCTGTTTTGCAAACTTATGTATCTAATTTTACAGAATTATCACGTTTTCCGTCGGTAAGACGTGATATTGCGCTTTTAATTAGTGATAAGATTAATGTTAGCGAAATTCAGCAACTTATCGAACAAACGGGCGGCGAGCTTCTGCATTCAACCTGGTTATTCGATGTGTACACTGGTCAAGGTGTTGAAGCGGGTAAACGCTCATTGGCATTTGCACTGTTATGGCAACATCCGACACGTACGCTTGAAGATGCTGAAATTAAATCAGGTATGGACAATATCCTACAAGTGTTAGAAAACACTTATCAAGCGACATTGAGGGCTTCATGACAGCATTAACAAAAGCAGAAATGGCTGATCATTTAAGTGAGCTCACGAGTTTAAACCGTCGTGAAGCGAAACAAATGGTCGAGTTATTCTTCGATGAGATTAGCCAGGCGCTAATCTCTGGGGAGCAGGTGAAACTTTCAGGTTTTGGTAACTTCGAGTTGCGTGATAAACGTCAACGTCCAGGCCGAAATCCGAAGACGGGTGAAGAAATTCCGATTTCTGCACGCCGGGTGGTAACCTTCCGTGCCGGACAGAAGTTCCGCCAACGTGTTGGAAATGAGCAGATCGATTGATCTGCTTTTTTATGCCGCTAAAAAAGTAAGGGCTGAGGTTCTAACGGCAGGTATTACCGTGTTCCTTGTATGTGATGATGAGATGTTGTAAGAAATATTCAGACAATAAAAAAGAGAGCCAAAAGGCTCTCTTTTTGTCAATAATCTAAGATTATTGAGCTTCAGAAGCAGCAGCGTCAACAGCAGCATCAGCAGCATCAGTAGCAGCATCAGCAGCGTCAGTAGCAGCAGCAGCAGCAGTGTCAGCAGCATCAGCAGCAGCGTCTACAGCAGCATCAACGCCAGAAGCAGCTTCAACAGCAGCAGCGTCAGCAGCAGCTTCAGCTTCAGAAGCAGCTACAACAGCTTCAGATGCAGCTTGGTTAGCGTCAGCAGCAGCTTCTTCAGTTTTTTTAGCACAACCAACGAAAGCTAAAGTAGTAGCAACTGCAGCAGCAATAGCGATTTTTTTGAATAACATGGCATCACTCTCTAAAAAATTGAGATTAAAAAAAACCGACGTTAGCCTGTTATATGCTTTTATTATTCCTAATTTTGTTAGGCACTAACAACGCAGGAGCAGTCTAACTGGTCTGCGAATATGCTATCACTGAGTTTTTTTAATTACTACTAGCTTGCTCTAAAAAATGCCGAAAAAAGCCCTAAAATGCGTTGTTTTTTAACAGAAAATAACAATCAAGAGTTCAGTTTATATTGGCGAAAGGCGATTTAAATCATTAAAAACTATAGGTTTTTTTTGAAATACTTATTTATAATCATTTACTTAAAAATAAGTTTACACAGAAAACGTCCAATTGTATCTTTATGTAAAGATGGTCAACCGAAATAAAAAAGCCATCGTTATACGATGGCCTTTTTAAAAAGTTTTGATCTTAGTTGCTGGCTTTACGCTTCATATGATCAAAGAACTCGTCATTGGTTTTGGTTTCTTTCATACGATCCAGCAGGAATTCCATGGCTGCCAGTTCATCTTGGGTATGCAGCAGCTTACGCAGAATCCAGACCTTACGCAGGTTGTCTTCAGACATCAGGCGCTCTTCACGACGGGTACCTGATTTCTTGATGTTCATGGCAGGGAACACGCGTTTTTCGGCAATACGACGATCAAGCGTAATTTCCTGGTTACCGGTACCTTTGAATTCTTCGTAAATCACTTCATCCATCTTGCTGCCGGTTTCAATTAACGCGGTTGAGATGATGGTCAGTGAGCCGCCTTCTTCAATATTACGTGCGGCACCAAAGAAACGCTTTGGACGTTCCAGTGCGTGAGCATCGACACCACCAGTCAGGACTTTACCTGAAGATGGCACCACGGTGTTATAGGCACGCGCTAAACGGGTAATCGAGTCAAGCAGAATCACCACATCTTTTTTGTGTTCTACCAGACGCTTGGCTTTTTCAATTACCATTTCAGCCACTTGTACGTGACGGGCTGGAGATTCATCAAAGGTTGAGGCAACCACTTCACCACGCACGGTACGTTCCATTTCGGTCACTTCTTCCGGACGTTCGTCAATCAGCAGAACAATCAGGAATACTTCCGGGTTATTACGTACAATCGACTGGGCGATGTTTTGTAATAACATGGTTTTACCAGCTTTTGGCGGCGCTACAATAATTGAACGCTGGCCTTTACCAATTGGCGCAACCAAGTCAACCACACGCGCGGTTAAATCTTCAGTGGTACCGTTACCAAGTTCCATGACCAGTTGTTCGGTTGGGAACAGCGGGGTCAGGTTTTCAAACAGGATTTTATTGCGCGAGTTTTCTGGCGTGTCGTAGTTAATCTGGTTAACTTTTAACAGGGCAAAATAACGTTCGCCTTCTTTTGGTGGGCGAATGGTGCCGGTAATGGTGTCACCGGTACGCAGGTTAAAACGACGAATTTGCGAAGGGCTGACATAGATATCGTCAGGACCGGCTAAATAAGAGCCTGCTGCAGAGCGTAAGAAGCCAAAACCATCTGACAGAATTTCGAGCACGCCATCACCAAAAATCTCTTCGCCATTCATTGCATGACGTTTTAAGATGGCAAAAATAATGTCTTGCTTACGGTTACGAGCCATTCCTTCAAGGCCCATAAACTCGGCAATCTTGATGAGTTCGCCAATCGGTTTTTTCTTGAGTTCGGTTAAATTCATAGGTGATCAGATAGAATCAAAAATTCTGGGGTACAGGTTGGAAGGGAAGCAACATTTGACCGCATGCAGGCAATAAAACGAACGCAATTGTATTTGCACAATAACAATTCAGAGGACTGATTAATTGTTTCAGAGAAAAATGTGAAAAAACAATTTCTGTTGCCGAGCGGCATTTTTGTGTTGTGTCTTTTAAGAAACGGGCGGGACGGGAAGTCCTTTATTTCTTGAGCAAGCAATATAAGAGAGAAACGCCGATTTGTCAATTTATAGACGAAAAAAATACGCTATGAAACATAGCGTATTTTAATTTTTCTAAACAGACAGGATTTAGATGTTTTCATCAATAAATGCAGTCAGTTTCGATTTTGGTGCAGCACCAATCTGCTGGGCAACCACTTCACCATTTTTGAACATCAACAGTGCAGGGATGTTACGGATGTTGTAGTTCACGGCAGTTTGTTCGCAAGCGGTCACGTCAACTTTCACAATTTTAACTTTGCCTTCATATTCAGTCGCCAAAACTTCAAGTACTGGAGCAATTGCCTTACAAGGCGCACACCAGCCCGCCCAGAAGTCAACCAATACAGGTGTTTCAGATTGAAGAACGTCTGCTTCGAAGTTTGCATCCGTTGTGTTTACGATGTTGCCAGACATGGAATGTGCTCCAAATGAATTTTTGTATAGATAGCTATATTTATTAGTATTACATAGCCATCTAGAACAATGTAGAGGAATATGTAAATTTTCGATCTTTCCTGTGAATTTGTCTAATTGATGCTCACGATGCTGATGATCGTGTCACACAATTGTCACATCTGCCGAAAATTTAAATACTCATCGAAATGTGCGCACAAATGGCTTTTAAATTGCATGTATGTGAATTACTCTAGGCACAATTCTGTATAGGTTTGTTTGAAGAATGTCTGATTTTTTAATTGATGAAGAGTTACTTGCAGCCATCGATATGGGGTCGAACAGCTTCCACCTGGCCATTGCCCGTGTGGATCATGGTGAAGTAAAAAAAGTGGCATCAATGTCAGAAAAAGTACAGCTTGCCGCTGGTTTAGATGAGAATAAAAATTTAACCGAAGCCGCACAGCAGCGCGGTTTAGCCTGTCTGGCACGCTTTGTCGGACGTTTAAGCGCTGTACAGCCGAACCGTTTACGTATTGTTGCCACCAACGCCTTGCGTCAGGCCAAAAACGGACATGAATTTATTCAAAAAGCCGCAGAAATCTTGCCAAAACCCATTGAAATTATTGCCGGTCGTGAAGAAGCCCGCTTAATTTATCTGGGTGTGTCGCACACCATGGAAAACAGTGGTCGCCGCCTGGTGATTGATATTGGCGGTGGTTCAACCGAGCTGATTATTGGTGAAGAATTCGAACCTATTCATACCGAATCTTTACAGATGGGCTGTGTGGCCTATACCAAAGCCTTTTTCGCCGAAGGTGAAATTAACCATAAAAGTTTTGACAAAGCCGTGTTTGCCGCACGCAAAGAATTATCCACCATTGCCAATACCTATAAAAATGCCGGCTGGGATACCGTAGTAGGCTCAAGTGGCACCATTAAAGCCTGCCGCCAGATTACCGTGAATATGGGCTGGAGCAATGCGCAGGAAAATCTGACCCGTGAGGGCCTGGAAAAACTCAAAGATAAACTGCTTAAATACAAGCATGTCTCTGAAATGGACTTTGACGGTTTAAAAGAAGATCGACGAGCAGTTTTGCCAGCCGGGATTGCGATTTTATATGCAGTTTTTGATATTTTAGATATTGATAAACTGGTTTATTCCGATGGTGCCTTACGTGAAGGCGTAATGTATGACCTGCTGGGCCGTTTCCAGCATGAAGATATCCGAGATCGCAGTGTGCAGGCGCTGATGGGCCGTTATAACGCCGATCCGAAACAGGCAGAACGTGTGGTCAAAACCGCGCAGCACCTGTTTGAAGGCGTAGCCGCGGAGCTGAAATTGACCAGTGATGACAGTGATTTACTGCGCCGCGCGGCCTATTTACATGAAATTGGTCTGGCGATCAGTCATGGTGGCTATCATCGTCATGGTGCTTATTTATTACAACATTCGGATATTCCGGGCTTTTCACAAATTGATCAAAACCATCTGTCGCATCTGGTTGCGCATCATCGCCGCAAGCTGCGTCAGGACGATAAAATTGATGTCAACAAGGTCGGTGGCCATAAATTAATGCATTTATGTCTGCTGCTACGCCTAGCAGTTTTAGTCAATCACAGTCGTAGCGATCAGATGCTTCCTGCCATTGAATTGAGTGTTCAGAATGCGCAACAATGGCAGCTCAGCGTTTCGGGTGATGCTAAACAATGGCCATTGCTTGTCGCTGAATTGCACGATGAACAAGTGCAGTTCAAGAATTGGGACATTGAATTAAAAATTCATTCGGAACAATTTGTCGATTAACGTTTTGGTTAATTTAGGGATAACAGTCGACTTATGAAAAATAAAGCTGCTCAATCAAAAGCATGGACAACGGTCCAAATTGCACGTCATCCAGAGCGTCCGCAATTCCTGGACTATGTGGGCGAAATTTTCACTGAATTTGATGCGCTGCACGGCGACCGTTTATTTGGTGATGATGGTGCAATGGTGGGTGGCTTGGCACGCTTCGATGGTCAGCCGGTCATGGTCGTGGGTCAGCATCGTGGTCGCAGTACCCGCGAGAAATTGCAGCACAATTTCGGCATGAGTAACCCGGAAGGTTACCGTAAAGCACAGCGTTTGCTGGATATGGCAGAACGTTTCAAGCTGCCGGTCTTTACCTTTATTGACACCATGGGTGCTTATCCGGGTGTGGGTGCAGAAGAACGTGGTCAGGCGGAAGCCATTGCCACCAGTCTTGCCCAATTATCGAACCTGAAAGTGCCGGTCGTGGCAACAGTTCTGGGTGAGGGTGGTTCAGGCGGTGCCTTGGGTATTGGTGTGGCGGACCGTGTGGTGATGTTATCTCACAGTATTTATTCAGTAATTTCTCCAGAAGGCTGTGCATCTATTTTGTGGAAAACTGCTGAAAAAGCAGAACAAGCAAGTGAAGCATTGGCACTGACTGCTGAAAAATTACAGCAGATGGGCATTGTTGAATATGTGGTTGATGAAGGTGAGGGAGCTCACTTGCAACCAGAAAAAGTCATGCAAGATTTAAAAGCCGTGTTAAAACAGGCTCTAGAAGAATTGCAACCGATGGATGCACAAGAACGATGCGAAGCACGTTACCAGCGTTTGATGAAGTTTGGCAGCGACAATTTAGGACTGGCGTCTTAACCCAGATTCAGTCTTTTCCAGAAGATACGCATTTTCTCATCGGATGTAGTGGCGGCATGGATTCCATGCTGCTGCTGCATCTGATGGCGTTTTTATGCCCGGAAAAAGTCCGGGCCATTTATATTGATCATCAATTGCAGCCTTCTAGTCAGGCCTGGGGCAAATTTGTCCAGCAGTATTGTCGGACCTTCAATATTCCTTGCATCATTCAAGCGGTACAGGTCGCCGAAGGCAATCTGGAACAGCAGGCACGCGCCGCACGTTATCAGGCATTTCAGCAGCATATTCAAACCAATGAGATATTGGTACTGGCCCATCATCAGCAGGATCAGGCAGAAACAGTGTTATTGCGCCTGTTTTCTGGTGCCGGTATTCCTGGCTTGTCGGCCATGAAAACTTTCGATTCACGTCCTGAGCTGTCAATCTGGCGGCCGTTATTGGCTTTATCGCGTGAGCAGATTCAGAGCTGGTGCCAGCAGCTTTCGATTCCACATATTCAAGATCCGACCAATCAGGATATTCACTACGACCGGGCCTGGTGTCGGGAACAGTTGTGGCCGCTGTTAAATGCACGGTTCCCCAAAATGCAGCAAAGCATTTGCCGCAGCAGCCAGCTGATGCAGGATGCTGAACAGATTTTGGCCGAAGTATTGCTGCAGGATTTGGCCAGCTGTGGCGATGCCGAGCATCTGGATTTACACCGTATTCAGCAATTGTCCGAGGCGCGGCAACGCCAGTTACTGTCGTTCTGGATGAAAGGGGACAGCCAGTACCGGCCAAGTTTTGACATGGTGCAGCGTATTCAGCAAGAAGTGATTCAGGCCCGGGCCGATGCGCAAGCGGCTTTGCATTGCAACGGCTTTTATTATGTCCGCTATCAAAATGTCATTTACCGTCTGCCTCAGCTGGAATATTTGGCCAGTCAACAGGCCATCCCTGCGCGGGAACAGGTGTGCTGGCAGTTGGGGCAAACCCTAGATTTACCTGCCGGACAGTTTCAGTTGAATGCACCGCATCAGGTTGGTTTGTCTTTTGCATTACTCCAACAAGAATTGACTTTAAGTACGCGAGTGGGCGGAGAAAAAATCCATCTTCATGGACGGGTCGGGGCCTGGCCATTAAAAAAGGCGATACAGCAGGCACAAATTTTTCCCTGGAAGCGTCATACAATTCAAATATTAAGCAGAGATAATGTTATGCTAGGGGTTTTCACGCCAAAAGGGTTTTGGGTGGCAGATTCTGCCTATTGCGAACCGGATGGCTGGCAACCGACTTTAATCTCTTAACTATAAAGAACTCAACCAAGAGTGTGAATCATGAGTGCAGTGTTAAATTGTAATATTAGTTTTATTGGTGGCGGAAATATGGCACAGGCCTTAATTGGTGGCCTGATTGCACGTGGCATGCCTTCAACGCGTATTACAGTTGCTGATCCGGTCGAAAAAATCCGTTTATTGCTGGAAGAAAAAGATGTACATGTGACCGAAGACAACCAGGCTGCCATTCGTGATGCCGATATTGTGGTGTTCGCGGTCAAACCGCAGGTGCTGGCCAGCGTGCTGCAACCGCTAAAAGGGCAGTTTGAAGGCAAACTGGTGATTTCGATTGTTGCTGGTGCAGAAATTGCTACCATTTCGGCATTGCTCGATACCGACCGTGTGGTACGGGTGATGCCAAATACCCCGGCGCTGGTACAAACTGGTGCGCATGGTTTATATGCGCATGATGCGGTCGATAGCAAAGACCGTGAATTGGCAAGTCAGGTTTTGGCTGCCACGGGTTTAACAATTTGGGTAAACTCTGAAGCGCAAATTGATGCAGTCACGGCAGTATCCGGTTCTGGCCCGGCTTACTTTTTCTATATGATGGAAAGTATGATTCGTGCTGGCAAAAACTTGGGCCTAGATGAAAAAGTGGCAACGGCTTTAACCTTGCAAACTGCGTTGGGCGCGGCACAAATGGCAATTACCAGTTCCAATACCCCGGCAGAGCTGCGTAAAAACGTGACCTCTCCAAACGGGACCACGCAGGCAGCGTTGGAAGTGTTTGACCGTGCACAAGTGTCGCAGAATATTCAGGCAGCGTTGGCGGCTGCCAAAACACGCAGTCAGGAACTGGCTGCCGAGCTGAGTGACAGCATTAAATAAAGTATTTAATTTTAGGAACGTTCAAGTATGGGTGCAAATTCTGCGCTAATTTTTGGCATCATCATTAACGTAGCGATTTTGCTCGTCTTCTTCCGTTTTCTCATGCAGCTGGCTGCGGTGAGTCCTTATAATCCGGTGGTGTTGTCTACGATCAAGGCCACGAAAATTGTAGATGTATTTAGCCGTATTTTCCCGACCGTGGCAAAAGGCCGGGTGAATCTGGCGGCATTGGCGCTGCTGGTGGTGCTTTATCTGCTGAAAAATTACGGCATGATGTATTTAAACGGGGCGATGCCTAATGGCCCGGTACATCTGCTGATTCTCACCTTTGTGACCATGATTCAGGACCTGCTACGTTTCTGTCGTTACCTGATTTTTGCCACCATTATTTTAAGTTGGGTAGTGATGTTTACCCAGTCACGCGGGCCTTATATTGAAGTGATTCAGGAGCTGGCAGAACCTTTACTGGCGCCGTTTCGCCGGATCATGCCGAATATGGGCATGATTGACCTGTCTCCAATTCTGGCATTTCTGGCGTTATATATTGCTGAAATTCTGATGAACCAGGTGGCGATTGTTTTGCTGACCGGCTTCTAATAAATTCAGCTCAAGAAAAAAAGGACTCAATTGAGTCCTTTTTTATGGCTCAAGTTTTGAGGTGAAGACCTTGATATTTCGCCCAAGAGGCAAATGACCTTCAGCCCAGCCTTCCTCCGAGGAGGAAGGTGGAAAGACTTTAGTGTGCTTCATCCCAGTTCTGGCCTTTACCCACTTCGACCACCAGCGGAACAGACAGTTCAATCACTGACTGCATCACTTCGGCCAGTTTGGGTGCCAGTTCATCGGCGACATCGGCATCCACTTCAAACACCAGTTCATCGTGTACCTGCAGTAGCATTTTGGCCTGATCGCGTGGCAACATTTTGTCTACCTCCACCATGGCCATTTTAATAATATCTGCCGCCGAGCCTTGTAGCGGCGCATTAATTGCGGCACGTTCTGCTGCTTTACGCACCATCATGTTACGGGCATCAATATCCGGGGTATATAAACGGCGGCCGGTCAGGGTTTCGACAAAGCCTTGTTCCAGAGCCACCTGACGGGTGCGCTGCATATATTCATAAATGCCCGGATAACGCTGGAAGTATTGCTTGATATAGTTCTGCGATTCTTCCCGGGTAAAGCCCAATTGACGGATCAGACCAAATTCGGACATACCATATAACAGGCCGAAGTTAACCGCTTTGGCCTGGCGGCGCTGATCTGGCGTGACATCTTCCAGGGCAATATTCAACACTTCGGCAGCGGTACGGCGGTGTACATCCTGACCATGATTGAAGGCATCAACCAGCGCGTCATCTTGCGAGAAATGTGCCATTAAACGCAGTTCAATTTGCGAATAGTCGGCAGCCAGTAATACGCGGCCTTCTGGTGCAATAAAGGCTTTACGAATCTGGCGGCCAATATCCATACGTACCGGAATATTTTGCAGGTTCGGATCGGTCGAAGACAGACGGCCCGTCGCGGTCAGTGCCTGATGGTAACTGGTATGCACGCGATGGCTGCTGCTATTGGCCTGCTTTTGTAAGCCATCCGTATAGGTACTTTTCAGTTTAGACAGACCACGATATTCCACAATCAGGCTGGCAATCGGGTGTTCGATTTTTTCTAGAATGCTTTCACTGGTGCTGTATTGGCCGGTGGCGGTTTTCTTGCCACCTTTGATGCCCAGCTTTTCAAACAGGATTTCGCCAACCTGTTTGGGCGAGCTGACATTAAACGGCTGGCCGGCCAGTTCAATAATCTGCTGTTCCAGTTGCAGCATGGTGTTGGAAAATTCTACCCCCAGCTGATCTAGGAAATTCAGATCCAGCTTGATGCCGTTTTCTTCCATCTGGGTTAGCACGCGTGCTACCGGCATTTCAATATGATGCAGTAGATTGCTTAGTTCCGGATGACGCTGTAACTTTTCATTCAGCACTTCATACAGGCGATACGTCACATGTGCATCTTCGGCGGCATAATGCGCGGCTGTTTCAATCTCGATCTGGTTAAAGGTTTTCTGTTTGGCGCCTTTACCGGCAATCTGTTCATAGGTGGTGGTCAGGTGACTTAAATACAGACGCGCCACATCATCCATCCCATGACGGGTGGCGACAGAATTTAAGACATACGAGGCCAGCATGGTGTCAAAGTACCAGCCCTGTAAGTGAATACCGTGGTTTTCCAGCACATGTGCATCATATTTTAAATGATGGCCAATTTTTTCAACCGCTGGATTTTCCAGAATCGGTTTGATCTGCGCCAGCACCGCTTCACGGTTTAACTGTTCCGGTGCGCCGGCATAGTCATGCGCCAAAGGCACATAGAAGGCTTCCGTAGCATCAAAAGCCACCGAGAAGCCGACAATCTGGGCAATCCGATAATCTAGGCTGGTGGTTTCGGTATCAAAGGCAAAACGTGTGGCGGTGCTTAAACGCTGGAATAGCGCATCCCAGTCTGCCGGGCTTAACACCGTATGATAGGTGGCTTCACCTAGCTGGTCTTCACTGCTGCTGAGCTGGGCCTGATCTTCAGTAGCGACTTCTGCGGCCGCTGGGGTTTGAGTAATGGCCTGGCTGACCTGTTTATAGCTGTTGCTGTTCGGGTTGTTCGGATGATCGAGCGACTGTAGCTGGTTCCGGAACTCCAGTTCGGTATACAGGCGGCGCAATTCTTCGGTATTTGGATCGCACAGTTTCAGGTCTGCAAAGGTCAGGCCCATGTCCAGATCACAGACAATACTGGCCAGTTGATGATCAATGGCAATACCATCGACATTGTCTTTAATATTCTGGCCAACGCGACCTTTAATTTTGTCGACATTTTCTAGAATTCCGCCTAAAGAGCCGTATTCAGTCAGCAGTTTGGCGGCAGTTTTAGCACCCACGCCCGGAACACCCATAATCCCGTCCGAGGCATCGCCCATCAGGGTCAGATAATCAACAATCTGATTCGGCCAGACGCCAAATTTCTCAAAGACACCCTGCACATCCATTGGTTTCTCTTTGAAGCTGTCTTCCAGCGTAACTTTGTCGGTCACCAGCTGAGCCATGTCTTTGTCGCCGGTGGAAATTAACACCTGATGACCTTCGGCTTCGGCGCGTTTGGCCAGCGTGCCAATAATATCGTCGGCTTCGGCACCCGGCAGCATATAAAGAGGAATCCCCAGTGCGCGAATTAAGGCGTGTAAATAAGGAATCTGCTGTGACAGTTCATCTGGCATACTTGGACGGTCACCTTTATAAATGGGTGACAGTTCGTGACGGAACGTTGGTTCCGGGGTATCAAAAATCACCGCCATATGGGTAGGCTGGGTACGGCGCATCAGTTTCTGGATTGCGGAAATTGCCCCACGGATGGCGTTGGTATGTATACCGGTTGACGTGGTTAAAGGGGGTAAGGCGTGAAACGCACGAAATAAAAAATAAGACCCATCGACCAAGACAAATGGTGGCATTGAAAGTTTCCTAATCCAAAAAACCTGTTTATTGTACGTGATTTTACACACGCACGCTGAGTGATGATTGTATATGCAGGTTACCGAATATCTGATGAATATAAAATAAGCACTGTGCAAGTTGTTGTATGATCAGCACAATTAATAAAGGAATAAAACAAGATGCTGAGAGGGCAGAGCGAAATCCGCATGATCTGGTTGATGAGCCTGATGATTGTCGCCATCAGCGCGTGGTTTTTATCATTTCCACTGCTGACCTATGTCTGTGGTTTTGCGCTGCTGATGAGTGTCATGCACTATGTCGATGCTATTCAGCAACCGGCCCAGGCGCTAGGCGAACAAAGGTTAATTGCATTTCGTGCCACCTCTAAAGTGCCGCTGTATCTCTCCTCGATTATTGCCGTGGTCGGTGGGCTGCTGGATTGGGGCTGGATGATTGCTGCTGGCGCTGCGGCCTGGATTTTCTTTTTTCTGCGCTGGCTGCGGCGTCTGGAACAGTATTTGGGCCAGATTCAACAGGCCCAGCATTTTTTGCCGCAGCCGGCTTCTTCGGTACAGCCGGACATACCGCCTTTACCGTTTAGTGCAACAGCTGAAGCTACGCCAGTGCCTGCTCCCAATTTAGTCCAGCAAATCAAACACTGGATTTTTGACGGTAATCCGGTGCTGAAAACCGCGATTTCTATTTTGGTGATCGGCATTATTCTGCTGCTGCGTTTTGCCACGGAACATTGGCAGCTGAGCCTGGCCACCAAACTGGCCATGGTCGCGCTGAGCAGTGCTGCCGTGACCGGACTGGGTTATCGCCTGCAACAGCGCAATCGCAGTTTTGCCCTGGGGCTGGAAGGGCTCGGGCTGGCGGCCTTGTGTCTGACCTTATTCTTTGCCTATTACAATGCGGTGATTCCAAACTTGCTGATTGCCAGTGGCTGTTTTCTGCTACTAATGGCCCTGACGTTATGGCTGAGTTTAAGACAGCAGTCGGTTGAACTGGCGTTAATGGCCATGGGGATGGCCTATCTGGCGCCGTTTACCTTGCCGGTGCGTGATGCAACTGCACCGGAATTTATTGGCTATTATCTAGTGATTAATATTGCGGTGGCCGTGCTCAGCAGCCTGCGACCGTGGAAGTTTTTGAATCAGATTGCCTTTTTAATGACGGTGCTGGTCGGTGGCAGCTATGCCTTTGTGCATGGCAGCGATGCTGACCGCGACCTGATGACCGTGCTGATTCTGGCACATGCCGCTATCTTTATCTGGCTGGGTTTCCGTTTTAGCCAGTTATTGGCACAGCAGGATTTAGACAAGTTTAAGCTTAAACCGGCGCTGGATATTGGGCTGATTTTTGCTGCACCGTTGCTGGCCTATAGCAGTTTATATGTGCTGCATTTCCAGGACACAGCCTGGCAGGCGGGCCTCAGTCTGCTGTTTGCACTGCTGTTCGCCGTGTTGTACCGATTATCCAGAAACCATCAAACGGTACAGCTAATTGCGCACAGCTATTTAAGCCTGACCTTAATTTTTCTGGCCCTAATTCCGCCGATTTTATTGCCGGCTGAAAAAAGTGTCATGGGCTGGGCCATTGAAGGCCTGCTGATTTTCCTGTTGGGGCTGGTGCGGCAGTCCAAAATCAGTCTGTATCTAGCCATGGGCCTGCTGGTCGTGGCGGGGCTGTCGAGCCTGTATTATCTGGTGGAGCTGATTGTATTTCCACGCGCCATGTTCTGGGTATTGTGCCTGAGCTATGTGGGCGTGGTATTGCTGTCCAATAGCCGGCTGCAATTTCAGCAACAACTTAGTAGCAGTATGATTGGCTTTCAATGTCTGCTGATGTTGCTGGCGACCACCATGCTGCTGGTGCTGCTCCAAGATGAATGGTCCGGCGAGCTCAGTGCGGTGCTGAGCCTGTTCAGCCTGAGTCTGGCCTATTGGGTTGTGAATGAAATCCTGTTACGCCGACAGGCCGGGGTGGCCTGGTTATTCAGCAAATGGTCGGGCCTGGTTCCCTTGCTGCTGTTTGCGGCAGGAATTGTCATGCTGCGGATGCAGCAGGGTAGTATTGTCTGGGCATCTTTCAATGAGCGGCTGTTGTTTGCCGGAGCTGGCATCATCCTCAGTCTGCTCTGGTTAAGGCCGCTTTTAGGTGTACGAACCGAAAAAGAATGGGTCAGTGCCGGTACTTTACTCAGTCTGCTACTGACCAGTCTGACTTTATTACCGCAGCAACCGTATATCAGTATGGTGATTTTACCGCTGCTGTTTTGCGGCTGGTGTTACTGGCAGGCACAGCCCGACTGGCAGATGTTCTGGCAGGCCCGAAGCAGTTTGCTGTTGATGCTGGCCTGGATGATCTGTTCGCAGCTGTTAAGCCAGCAGGCGTTTCATGGCTATCTGCTGCCCATCTTAAATCCTTTTGATCTGGTCAGCATCGCCATGCTGGTCGGCTTTTTATGGATGCTGTCGTTACAGGTTAAGGCCGGGCTGGACCGCAGTATGGTCGCAGTGTTGATGGTGCTGAGTTTATTGTGGCTGAGTAGCTATATTGTGCTGCGTGGCTTGCATGTCTATGTGGGTACACCGCTGAATGAACTGGCGCTGTGGCGTAATGGCACGGTACAACTGAGTTTGACTTTACTTTGGGTCAGCCTAGCATTTGTTACCATGAGCTGGGCCAGTCGCAAACAGCTGCGTTCGGTCTGGGTCCTGGGCGGCAGTATTCTGGTGGTTGTCAGCTTAAAGCTGGTGCTGTTTGATCTGTCGCATATTGGCACTTTAACCCGGGTGATTTCCTTTTTAGCCGCCGGTGCGGTGATGCTGATCATTGCCTATATTGCGCCAATGCCCGATCCAGAACAGCCAGTTGAACGGTCACCCTCTGAATAGAAAAAAGCCTTCTCTTGGTGGAGAAGGCTAATATTAAAAAATCTATTTTAAATCCGGTTCACGTTTCAGGGCTTTTTCATTGGCATATTGATCAATCTCTGCATTTTCCAGCGGTCGAGACAGCGGATGATCGACAAAGCCCATTTTCGGTACCGGAATTTCAATCTGGTTATCGACAAAGCCATTACGAATCCGTTCCTGCATTTCATCACGTACTCGCAGGAAGTTTTCCTGCTGGCACCAGATCGCAAACAGCAGTTCAATTGAGGATTCACGGAAGGCAGTTACTGTCACCGCAGGTTTCGGATCGGCCAGCACCAGCGGATATTTATTGGCCACATCCAGCAGCACTTCACGTACCTTGATAATATCTTCATGGAAATTAATAGCCAGAGTAATTGGAATCCGCCGGATCGGGAATTTGGACAGGTTGTGTACCGGCGCCCGAATCAGCTGTTCGTTCGGTAAACGCACATACACGTTGTCCTGGGTGAGCAGTTTCACCGAGAGCAGGTCAATCGAAATCACTTCACCTTCTACGGTATGACCACGAATGAGGGTAATCTGGATGGTGTCACCCACTTCAAAGGAACCTTCACCAATCAGGAACAGACCGCTGATCAGGTTGGAAGCCGAGGTTTGTGAGGCGAAACCCAATGCCACGGTTAAGATACCGGCTGCACCCAGGAAGACACTAAGTTTAAAGCCGGCTTCTTTCAGGCTGGCCATCACAAAAATCAGGAAAATAAAGTAGAAAATCCCGCGACGCCAGACCAGACTCTGATGCGCATTAAAGCGTTTCCCAATGGTGCGGATAAAGGCATTAGAGACAAAACGCGCCACCAGGAAGCCTAAGAAGCACAGCACCAGCGCCACCAGAATTTCAGTCAGGCGCTCGGTATTAATGTTGGTAAAAATCCCTTTCAGGCTATTGGTAATTTCTTTAGGGATATTGGAATCGGCCATGTCTACTCCCTAGAAGAACGAATCAAACATATTAAATAAGGCCCCTGCGGTTTCACGTGGCGGATGCACATAAATCACTTCACCGGCATGCGGTGGGGTACGGTTTTCAATTCGTACCCGTGGTGGCCGGTCAGAGCCTTCGTGCAAGACTTTAATTTGGGAGGTCCATAAACGTCCGGTACTTTCACTAAAAAATAGCGGCAGTGCCGGCACCGGTACATTCATCCGGTCAAAGCGCAATTGCTGGTTGCTGATATTATGAAACTCGATAGGCGTAATGGCACGAAAAGCGCGCGGGCGTAGCTGGTGCAGCTCGGTCCGGCCATCCACCGCGGTGACATAACAGATTTCGCCATAACGGTGATTCGGTCCAAACCAGGTATCTTTGGGCAAAATCACCGGCAAATCAAAAATCGGCTCGCGCTGACCATCGACAAAACCGGCAATCCATAACGGGGTACTAATGTACAGCGTGCCACGCTGGCCAGCCGGAATATAAATCGGATCGACCGGTTTAATCACCACTGAACGGTCTGCCAGACGTGGCATCAGCTGGAGTTTGTTGGTGGTCGATTTGAACATGTAGCGTTCAATTTTCACCGGCTGTGGAAAGGAAAAATTCGGGTCATTGATGCGATGCCATTGCTGTTCATAGTCATACTGCACCTGCGGACGGTGATATTCCAGACGCCACTCCTGCATGCCGCGTGTTAAACGAAACAGCAGGGAGCCAAATTGCCAGGCTTTGGGCTGATGCAGTTCAAACTCGTGTTCGCCCCACCATTTTAAATCGGGCAATTCATCATGATTCAGTAATTCATTCGGATGCGGCAAGGGCGTCTTCCTTTCAATTTAAAACCCTAAAAACAGACTTCACGCTGTCATAAGCTTAGAGTACACTCAAATGAGATTTTTTCATCATTATTATAATCGCTGATGCAAGTACTTAAACAATTACAAATTCCCTATAGTTTTGCAAAACGCCATGGCGTGCTAATTCGCTATGAGGGGGATCATGCTTTTATCGTGCGCCGTGAAAATACGCCGCTGCTGGCTATTCAGGAGGCGCGCCGTTTTCTCGGGCATCCGGCCCAGTTCCAGTTATGTACCGATCAGGAATTTCATCAGCTGTTAAGCAGCAGTTTTGCCGGCGATACCGGGGAATCACAACAGGTTGCAGCAGGCCTGGAAGATCATCCGGATTTACTCAGTCTGGCCGACTCGGTACCTGAAGCCGAAGATTTAATGGATCAGGAAGATGATGCGCCCATTGTCCGGCTAATTAATGCACTGCTGTCCGAAGCCATTCGGGTCGGTGCGTCGGATATTCATATTGAATCATTTGAAAAACGCTTATCGGTGCGTTTGCGGGTAGATGGACAGTTGCGTGAAATTGTACAGCCGCGCCGTGAGCTGGCGCCGCTACTGGTATCGCGGATTAAAGTCATGGCCAAACTGGATATTGCTGAAAAGCGCATTCCGCAAGATGGCCGTATTTCACTGCGCCTGGCGGGCCGTGAAGTCGATGTACGGGTCTCAACCTTGCCATCTTCGCATGGTGAACGGGTGGTAATGCGTCTGCTGGATAAACAGGCCGGACGGCTGAACATGACCCATTTGGGCCTAATGCAAAATGATTATGACCGGCTAAAACAGCTGGTGCATCGTCCGCATGGCATTATCTTGGTGACTGGTCCAACCGGTTCGGGGAAAACCACCACCTTGTATGCAGCACTGTCGGACCTGAATGATGGCTCGAAAAATATTCTGACCGCTGAAGATCCGATTGAATATCAGCTGGAAGGGATTGGGCAGACTCAGGTCAACACCAAGGTCGATATGACTTTCGCGCGTGCTTTAAAAGCCATGCTGCGTCAGGACCCGGATGTGGTGATGGTCGGGGAAATCCGTGATCTGGAAACTGCAGAAATTGCGGTACAGGCTTCGCTGACTGGTCATCTGGTATTATCAACCTTACACACCAATACTGCGATTGGTGCCGTAACCCGTTTAAAAGATATGGGCATTGAACCTTTCCTGCTGTCCAGTTCCCTGATTGGTGTGATTGCGCAGCGTCTGGTCCGAACCTTGTGCTCGCACTGTGCCACCTGGCATGATGCCGATGACTTTGAAAAAGAACTGTTTAAACCTGTTAGCAGTGAAACCATGTTGCGCCTGCCGAAACCGAAAGGCTGTGAGCAGTGTGCGCATACCGGATTTACTGGCAGGACCGCCATTTATGAAATTGTACCGGTAGATGATCACATGCGCCGCCTGATTCATGGCAATGCTGCAGAGTATGAACTGGAAAACTATGCGCGCCAGCAATCTGGTTCGATTCGTGAAGATGGTTTGCGTAAAGTACTGGCCGGTAAAACCACAGTCGAAGAAGTGTTACGTGTCACCAATGAAGCGGCAGACTAGCAGAGCTGTAGAGCCTGTTTAAAAAAATCGTCAGTCCCTACCACAGGCTGACGATTTTTTGCATTAAGAGGGCGCGTAAGGGTGCCGTCGGATTGCCGGGATTGCGCTGGCTTTCATGAGTATAAAATGCCTGCCAGGCCTGCACCATCTCCAGGGTTAAACCTTGAATTTGCATCTGATGCACATCGGCAGCTGTGATGGAATCTAAACGCGCTTGCGCACCTTCCGGGCCGCTGCCCCAGCCAATCAGTCCCTGTCCAAAGGCCGGAAGATTCATCTGATTCGGTGTGGCTGGAACCGGCAGACGTGCCATCTCCGGATTGACCTGAGAATAAACCACAGGACGCATTTTTTCAGAAATACTCAGCTCGGCCAAGGCCAGTGTCGAGCACAGCAGCCCCAGACTGGTGATCACGATTTTAAACATCAGGATAATTTGTTGTTGAAAATAAGAATCATTATTATATGCAAGTTGAAAGCTTACGTCGATAACAATATCAGCGAGATCAAGGGAAAGACTTAATAATTGACTAACACGCGATGCTGCATTAAAGGCATTGACTCGCGTACCTGTTGCTGTTCTTTCAGGTCAAATTCGACTGTAATCAGTTGCGCGCCTTCGTCCTGCACCATGGCCAGTAATTGTCCACGGGAATTGGTCGCCCCAGAATGACCCCAGGTTTGACGTTTTTCGCCGTGCCAGCCTTGCTGGGCAGCACCTAAAACCTGACACTGACTGTCCATGGCACGTGCTTGTAGCAGCAGCTGCCAGTGCATCTGGCCAGTGGTGTAGGTAAAAGCAGAAGGTGCTGTCAGAAGATTGGCGCCTTGTGCACGCAGTTTTAGCGCCAGTTCCGGGAAACGTAGGTCATAGCAGACCATCAGGCCAATATTGCCAAATGGGGTTTTGGCCACCACAACGTCTTGGCCCGGTTCAAAGAATTTGGATTCCTGATAACCCCCGACGGCATCACCCACCTGTACATCAAACAGGTGAATCTTGTCATAACGGGCTTCGGTTTTTTCCGGACTGATACACAGGCTGACAGTACGTACCCGGCCATCTTCAATGACTGAACCATCCGGGCGGAATGGACACGGCAGGGTACCCGCCACCAGCCAGATTTGATGCTGATGGGCCAGTTGTTCCAGACGTTGTTGAATAGATTCAAACTGGGCTGCAGTTTCGCGCTGCTTGCCGGCAGCAAAACAGATAAAATTTTCAGGAAGAACCAGCAGTTCACTGCCGGCGGCTTTACTCTGCTGAATCAGCTGCTCGACTGTGTTGAAATTGGCTTCAATATCATTTTGCGAGTTCATCTGTGCAACAGAAACGAAAGTCATGCAGGCATTCTCCCAAACTGAAAATTATACGTTTTGCTGATTAGACACCTGTTCCAAGTTGTCCTGTTCTTTTTGTAGCTGTTTGACCAGGGGTTCAAACATATTCTGGTTGCTGTCGTTGAGTTTCATCAGGGTTTTGTGGGCATCCAGTACGGTCGACAGCATATTGCTATGCGTCACATGCTCTTCAATCAGGGCACGGGTGCAGACACTCGGATCGCCACAGTAATTCAGAATCACAAACACCTGCCCCAAGCCCATGCTATTGGCCAGTGTGGTGATGTCCGGATTGGTCGACAGCATAACCGCCTGAATCTGATGTACCTGTTTGAGTTTTAGCCCGAGTTTTGCTAAAACACCCAAAACAGTACTGTCAATAAATGTGGTTTGAGTTAAATCGACAATGGCGCCGACCACATTGGTTTGCTGTTCAATTTTACTGAGTAGTTTGTCTAAACTGATACAAGATTGGGCACGCACTTCGCCGATCAGCTTGAAAATATGCGTTCCATCCAAACTTGCGTATTCAACATGACCTGTTGACATATAAATGCCATTTGCAGAGAAGGATAGATAAAATTATCCCATAGGGACACCACAGACTCAAGTGTCTGCTATGGACATAAGTCTAAGGATGGTTTTAAGTGGTTGATTAAGTGATTAATTCAGTCGGCACAAACTGAGGATGGCAATATCGTCGGCCACGTGTTCTGGCGCTTTAAAGGACTGATTCTGCAAGTGATAGACCAGTTGTTCAAACTGTTCATTGAGTCCACCAACATAGGGTTCCAGCGCACCATCTGAACAGATAATAAAGCGCGCCTGACGTGACAGCACGCATTCATATTCTTCTACTTCCAGGTCTTCGGTCAGGCCCAACGGGAAGCTGCTGGTGTTTAAGATTTTCGGTGGCTGATTTGGCTCAAAGATAATCGCAGGCGGATAATGTCCGGCACTGGACCAGCGCAGCTGATGGGTTTCCAGGTTTAAAATCCCGCTAATCATGGTGATATGCTTTTCAATATTTTCCTGTACCAGCATCCCGTTCAGTTTTTTCAGTAACTCGCGCGGGGTTTTGGAGCGGCCATGAAAAGCCGCCATCCATGAGGTTAATAAACTGCTGGTTACCCCATGTCCGGACACATCGGCCAGATAAAAAATCAGCTCTTTATCGCTAATTTTCCAGTAATCGAACCAGTCGCCAGATAAATAGGCGGAAGGTTGAAACAGGGTTTCAATTTTATAATTGACCAGTTCAATCGGATTCGGCAGCAAACGTTTTTGTAATTCCGCAGCCGAGGGTAAATCACGACTGTCCTGGTTGCGTTTATATTGTGCATCAATTTTAAGCAGGGCCTGCTGCGGTTCTGCTGGCAGTTTGCTCCAGATCCAGCCGGCCAGAGCGCCTTGTTCCCAGGCTTGCGATAGGGCCAGCCCTTCATCTTCAAAGCCCAAAACAATGGTCGGTAAATTCCAGCGATGGGTTAAATAATCCTGCACATCGGCAATGGCAATGATGGTCTGATCATATAGGTCGATGTCATCTATGCGAATCATTTGCACACTGGGCAGTGTGTCAATCACCTGATCTAGATAGGGAATATCACGTGTGGGCTGAATGAAATACATAAATGTAGAATATAATCCTATGCGCTTTAGGGGATAGATGTACTATAACAATCAATGAATTACTAGGGGAAGTTGAACTTCCCGCCAGAAAGAAGTATTACAAATTATTCAGTGAGCGGTGCAACTGAATCAAAGTTTTCTTCATCTTCGATGTAGTCGTCTTCGACATCTTCAATAAATGAAATGCTCTCGGCCTCTAAGCCTTTTTTCTCGGCAATTTCAAAGTTTTTACGCTGCAGGTAAATATCACGAATAGCGGCATAGCGATCTCCTTGTAACACCTGTTCTACATCCAGAATCTGGGAACGGGCATCAATGCCGCGTAAAGCCTGCTCGGTCCAGTACAGTCCATCATGATCTTCTAGAATGTATTTTTGTGGACGGGCCTGACTGTCAACCAGACGGCCAAAACCATCACGGAAGGTACTTGGGCCAATAATCGGCAAAACCAGATACGGGCCAGACGGCACCCCGAAATAGCCTAAAGTGGTGCCAAAATCTTCATCTTCGGTTTCCATTCCCAAACGACGGGCCGGATCAGCCAGACCTAAAGTGGTGATGGTATTTACAGTAAAACGGCCCAGCGTTTTTGCTGCTCTGAGCGGACGGCCCTGAATCAGCTGGTTTACTGCATTCCATGGTTCACCCAGGTTTTTACGGAAGTTACGATAAGAACCACGCACATCGCCAGGAACTTTTTCTGTATATTGCACAGCCAGCGGACGGGCGATATTGCGGTCTAACACATCATTTAAGGCATAGACCTGACGGTTTAAAGGTTGTAGTGGATCTTTAACACTTTCCGGTTGTGCGGCATTGGCATTCACTTTCAAATCTTGTGCTTTAATATTTTTCAGCTCTTTTAAGGATTCAAAGCGTGAAGGGGCTTTGCTGGTTGCTGCAGATGAGTCTGCTTCTGCTGTGGTGCGGGTAGAACTGTCTACTGCAGATTCATTGGCAAAAGCAGGGGAGGCCATCCCTAAAGTCAGCAGGCTAATCCATACATATTGTTGTTGACGCATAAAAGATCCTAGTGCTTTGAATACTGAAAGCAAAAAAGAGAAAGCAGGGTCATTCGACCCAGCGCACATTTTAAGAGAGTATTTAAACACTTTTGGCCGAAATTTATAGCTAAAAAAGGTAAAATGAATAAAAAATAATCGGATGATTAAATTTTTTTATCAAAGGGCTTGCAAGCGT
>NZ_JBMXBO010000010.1:0-122806 GCF_049546925.1 Acinetobacter sp. AND/436 | reverse complement strand
GGGTACGATCACCGATATGTTTAATGCCTTAAAAGGTGCAGATGGCAAATCAGCTTATGACCTGTATGTAGAGATCGCGACTGTAGCTGGAGAGACTCCACTATCGTTCACTGACTGGCTGGCTTCATTAAAAGGAGATACAGGTGCAGCAGGTGTAGATGGCCTGTCTGCTTATGAACTATATTTACAAGGTCAAGCGAACACTTGGTTTACAGCGAACCCAGCAGATCAGACAACTTATGAGGCATATGTTGCCGGTCTTGAGGAAGGTGGGGTTGCACTTTCTGCCTCTGACTGGTTAGAAGCCAATGTTCCAGCTTATGCCACTGTACTAACAGATGCTGGTACTGAGACTGAAGCCAAATGGTTAGAGTCCTTGAAGGGTACAGATGGCAAAGACGCCTACGTCCTTTCCAAACCTGTAATCGCAGAAAATTCTGAAGAAACTTTGGCTGGTACAGCAAAAGCAGGTGAAACAGTAGTTATTCTTGATGGGTCGGGAAATATTGTTACAGAAATTCCTGTTACAGCAGCAGATGGCACATTCACAATTTCCCCAAATCCTTTAGCAGGGGAAATCGGTTCAATTTATGTAACAAATGCACTAGGTGAAATTTCTGATAGCTTTACGTTAGTGGGAGCCGCTGATACGACAGCACCAGATTTACCAGTCATTTTGCTAAATGATGAAACGCAGTTAAGTGGTACAGCAGAACCAAACGCGAAAGTTATTGTGATTGCAGATGGTCAGGCATATGAAACAACTGTTGGTCCAGATGGTACTTGGAGTTTTGCGGACATAAATGGACCATTTAATCCTCTAGTAAAAGAAGGTGTAAGTGCAGCTATCATTTATGCTGAAGACAGTGCAGGTAATGATAGTGATCCATCACTTGTATTTATTTCAGAAAATACAGCCTTAGTCGATCTAATTGAATCCGTGGTTGTAGTAGATGACTTGAATGCTGATGATGTCATTAATGCATTTGAATTAGGCAATGATGGTCAAATTCAGCTTGATGTTAATCTGGGAATTGATGCTGCTGTAGGTGACTTGATTTCAGTCAATGGTTATAACTATGTCTTGAATCAAACAGATATAGATGCCACGAAAATCACAGTATCAGTCAATGCACGTGAAGGTGAAAATATTCTTGTGGTAACGGGCATTAATGCTACGGGTCAAACAGAACGTCTTCAAGATAGTATCTTGGTGGATACTACAGCAGGTACAGTTACCTTAGACAGCGTTCAGCCTTTAGATACACTTCCTTTAAGCGAAATTTTGCTTAATGACATGTTCATCAATGCGCTTGAGTCTACAGATACAGTCAAACTTGTGGGTACAGCACAACCTGGCTCAACACTGAGCATTATAGTTGAAGGTATTACAGAGCCTTTCACAGCAACTGCTGACTCTATTACAGGTCAATGGTCGATTGATTTAACGACCGATCAGTTAAATACTTTGGCTGATGGTGAAATTGCTGTGACTGGTACGGCAACCGATCTAGCAGGTAATACTGCTGAACTTGTGGATAATGTGACTTTAGATACACAAGCTCCAAGTGTAGCCATTACTATCTTAGAAAATGGCATTGTAACCGTTACACCTACAGAGCCATTGTATTTAAATAATACACAAGCAACGTTAAATGATATTGCGGCAAAATTGGGAGCTTCGGTTGAAGGTAATTTTGACGTTGTAGGTGGTCAAATTCAGTTCACACCAACTGACGCTTATTATGGTGATATCACAGTAACTTTACCTGCTGATGCATTTACTGATTTGGCGGGGAACCCTGCCGAAGCTGCTACGGCTACGGACTTAATCAATTTTGCTGATGCTCCGACTGTGCTCATTACTTCAGATGAATATTCGATTGTCGCAGGTCAAACCACTTTAATTACCTTTACTTTCTCAGAGTTGGTGAATGGTTTTGAGTTGTCTGATGCCAGTACAAATGGCGCAGGTACACTGTCTAATCTGACTCAGGATTTAAATAATCCACTTATTTATACTGCGATTTTTACACCAATTGTAACTGATGCCTTAACGGCAAATATTACTGTTGCTGCGGGCAGTTATGTCAGTGCAACGACAGGTAAACTGGGTGAAGCAGGCCAGCTGCAACAACTTGTGGGTGGTGTATACGAAAATACGAACATTACGGGCGATACGCAAGTTCCAGATGCTCCGACAGTAAGTCTTGCAACTGATACTGGAGTATCAGATAGCGATGGTATTACTGCCGATGCAACTGTAAATGTAGGTATTACAGCAGGCAATACATGGCGTTATAGTACTGATGGTGGGAATACTTGGTCTACTACATGGTTTGACTCAACTACAACCTCATTTGAATTGCCAAATGCTGGTATCTATCGATATGGCGATATTGTAGTTGAACAACGTGATTCTGCGGGTAATGTCAGTCAAGGTGTTTTAGCTCAAGATGTGACTTTAGATAATGCTACCAGTATTACTATCACGAGCCCAACAACAATTTCGAGCTATGATCAGCAGAATGGTTTCGTAGTTAAAGGCATTGCAGAGCCGAATAGTAAAGTTACATTTACAGTAGAAGGTATCAATAAAACCTTTGAAACGACAACAGATGCAACAGGTAATTGGTTTACCTTGATTTCTTCAACAGATTCAGCTGCAATGGCTGATGGCGCAGATGCTGGAACAACGATTACGATTTCAGCAACGGCTACGGATGTTGCGGGAAATACAGAAACAGCATCTAAAACGGATGTCTCCTTGACATCGGTAACGAATGCAATTGGCGTAATTGCAGGTGATGACATTATTAATGCATCAGAAGCAAGCAATGGCGAAACAATTTCAGGTGTGTCTGATTTATCTGGTTCTGATACCAGGGATTATGGGGTTATTTACAGGTTAGATATTGATGGTAATCGTGAAGATTCTCCTGTACATGAATTTTCAATTACTGCTGCGTTAGCTGACAGCGTCAATTGGACAGAGTCGCTGAATCAGGCTCAAATTCAGACCTTGTTGGATAATGGACAAGATGAGGTTGTATTAAATGGACAATATGAGGTTGTATTATTTGATAACCGTAGTGGAGCCTTCGGTAACTATACTTATAACCAAGAGGTTGCTTCACGTAAGTTTACGATAGACCTTGATTTAGACCCTCTCGCATATATTGTTTCAGATGATGATGGTGCGCTTACTCCTATCGGAACTGCTTATACCACCAATGACTCAACACCAACTTGGTCGGGTACAGCTGAACCAAATTCAGCCATTGAAATTATAATAGGTGGAAAAGTGGTTGCATCTGCTATTGCAGACGAAAATGGTGATTGGACGGCTACAGCAAATCAAACACTGCCTGACGCTACTCACACAGTGACTATTAAGAACACCGATTTAGCAGGCAATACTCGTACAGATAGTCAACATACAATTACTGTCGATACTATTGCGCCAGTGATCAGTATTGATCAGCCTATCGCAGGGGACAATGTCTTAACTGATATTGAAGCTGCACAAGGTCTGACAATTACAGGTACAGCAGAAGGTGCAGAAGTCGGTGAAACAGTGACTGTTACGGTGGAAGATGAAACGCTTACCACAACGGTAGCGCTTGATCCTGAAACAGCATTACCTATTTGGAGCTTAACTTTAACACCAGAACAATTATCTTCACTGCCATTAACAGATCTTCAGGTACTAGATATTAGTGCCACTGTTACCGACAAAGCTGGAAACAAATCTGAATCAGATACTGCAACAGTGATTTATAAACTTGCAGATACGGATGTTCTAAATACAGTTGTTGAACTTTCAGAAGCTGGTTTATTGAATACAGAAACGATTTCTGCATCAGACACAATTATTAGCTTGCCATTCGGTACTACTACCGTATATTTGGAAGCACCTGCAACCGATTTATACGCCAACGGTATGTTGATTGATTGGGCTGGTCAAAATACCCAAGAGTTAATTGGTAGCGCCAATGGTATTGAAGCGATTCGGATTACACTAAATGATGCTGGTCAGTATACAGTTACCATGAGCCAAGCAATTGAACATGGTGAACCAAGTACAGTAACTGATGATGAGTTGGCTTTTGATGTTCGAGTGAACTTTGCCAATGCACGTGGCGATGTGACTCAGTCCCACTATATTACGGTGAATGTGACAGATGATGTCCCAGTTCTTGCAGCAGATCGAACTGAAGCTTTAACGAGTACGTATGTCGTTGAAGGTAATGCTTTGGTTAAAACCAGTGCAGATGGTATTCAGGAAGCTGAAATTAATGTAGATGGCACAATCTTCAAAATTGATTATGAGAATCAGAGTATTACTCAAACAGCAACGGGCACTGCAGACAAAGTCTTGGCATATAACCATATTCCTGCAGAAAATGGAGCAGGTCAGCTATTCATCACCACAGAACGCGGCGAGTTAATTAAGTTTGATCTAGATACAGGCGCATACCAGTACAGTATTTTTGCACCATTACCAGTCGATTATTCAACCTCTGTACCGGTTGCCGTGAGCTTAGGTGGTTCAAATACCTTGTTAGGCGCTGTAAATGTAGACGTTGCTGGCTTACTTGAGTTTGAAAATAGCCAACTGTTTGCTGTACAAGGTGATGGTATTTATGCTGTTAAAATTGCTTTGGGTGATGTTGTTAATGTAGGCGGTTTATTAGGTAGTTTACTGGACGATCCGAAAAAGTTCAGCTATAACACAATTTTGGCAAATGAATTCGGTTTCAATATCACTTTAACATCCGCTGTTTTAGGTATTGGTCAGGCGACATTAGAGATTAAAGCTCAGAATAATCAGCCATTAGATACCTTTAAAGTTAATCAACTACTTAGTACGGTGGGTATTCAAGGTGGTCTTTCAGAACTATTAAATGTTGGTATTCTTCCTTGGGCTTCTATTACAGCTTATGCTCAGGATGGAACTACGCTTGCTACGAAAGACTCAGTGGAATTAGCAAATGTTGGTTTACTCAATGATTTGTTATCTGGTGAAACGGTTTCTACCATTTTGGTTGATAGTGCTGGACGTGGTTCAACCTTAACTAAAGATGGTGCATTAGAAGCGTGGTCTATTTATGGCTTAGACGGTGCCGATAAAATCTATGGTGGAAATGAAGGTGACCACTTATATGGTGGGAACGGTAATGACCTCATAATGGGTAACGAAGGCGACGACTATATCATTGGTGGTCGTGGTCACGATATTTTATATGGTGGTGAAGGGTCGGATACTTTCCGTTGGGAAAAAGGTGATCAGGTCATGACCATTGGTATTGCGACAGACATCATTAAAGACTTCAATGCAGACTCAGCAGTATTGGGCGGTGACATTCTGGACCTGAAAGGTCTGCTCAATGGTGGTGGTCGTTTAGGATTTATGCCAGGTAACCTGACCAATTATTTACATTTCAGTTATGACGAAGTTAATGATCAAACTATTATTCAGATTAGTACTGAAGGAGAGTTTGTCGGTGGTTATCAGGAAGCATCACATACTCACTTAGTGGATCAAGTAATCGTGCTTGAGGGTGTTAATTTATTTAAATCGACTCCTTCACAAACTACTGCCGACTTACACTCAGATTATGAGGTGATTCAAAATCTGATTGCACAAGGCAAGTTGGATGTGGCATTGGTTGATCAAGTGATTGGTAGTGATTCAACTGACATTGATCTAAGTGTGACCGATACAGATGGTGATAGCGACACTACAGCAATCACATTTGATACAACTGAGTTAGTGCCGTTTGGCTATAACCCAGACAACCAAGCGCCATGGGTATTTGGTAAAAATACCTCTTTACTTGGTTTGGTTGGTCTAGATGTATTAAGTGTGATTAACTTAGGTGAGCAAGATATTTTTGTGTATGACATCAATAATGATTTACGCAAAGTAGAACTTGAGTTCCAACAAATTGTAGCGGTCAATGTAACGAAACCAACATTTGGCTGGTCAGCAAGACTTGCACAAGAGCTGGGTCTAAAAGTTGAAGTCATCGAAAATGAAGGTGTTCTAGGGCTTATTGCGCCAACAACGACCTTACGTATCACTAGTGCGAGTACAGAACTAAATATTAGCAATAGTGCGATTAACCAGCTTTTAGCCACTGTTAAAATTGGGGTTCAAGAGGGTGATCTTGGAATTGTAAATGGCGATCTACTCAGCTTAGACGTTATTAATACCATGCAAATCCGTGCAACAGACAGCCATGATTTGACCACAACAGAAACGATGGGCAAGTTACTCGACTTAGATTTGGCGACAACCAGCTATCGTTTAAATGGTGACGTGAATTTGGTTGAAGGAACCGATGAAAGCGACACAAATCTGGATCAGTCAGCAGCAAGTGGGTCAGTATTAATCTATGGTTACAATGGCGATGATACAATCACAGGCAGTGCATATAATGATGTGATTTACGGTGGCATAGGCAATGATGTCATTCATGGCGGTGCTGGCAATGACCTGATTTATGGTGGTGCAGGTGATGACACGATTCATGGTGGTTCTGGACTTAACATCTTAAATGGCGGTGCGGGTGCAGATACATTTGTATCTACAAGCGGCGCTCAAGATGTAGTGATCTACGATTTACAGGCGAATGATGCAACAGGTGGACATGGTCAAGATACCTGGAATGGCTTTAAAGTCGCTAATGTGGCTTTTGACACAGATGCAGATATGCTTGATCTTTCAGAATTGATTGCAGATTCATTTGATGAGGCGCACGCTCAGTCGCTTTTAGAAAATGACGCAACTGCTTATTTCAGTTATATGGCACAGTTCATTCAGTTAGAACAGGTTGCTGATGGTAGTACAATCAATACGTTAGTGAAGGTCGATCGTGATGGAAGTGGAGAGGCATTCTCTGCTACATCACTAGTAACTTTAACGGGTGTCGCTACTGATCTTGAGCAATTACTGCAAAATGGACAAATTTTGTATTAAGTTTTAAAAATCTGACCAAACCCAGGAAGTATGCGTTTACTACCTGGGTTTTTTTGTATATATGGATAAATGGAAAACTATTAAACAGGACACTCAATCTTCAGCTGGTCCTAATATTTACTGAAATTTTAAACCATCTGATATTTCTTTAACCGGTAATCCAGTGTTGCCCGACTAATCCCCAGTAAACGTGCCGCTTCAGAAATATTCTGCTGGCTACGCTGCATGGCGGTTAGAATAATTTCCTGCTCATGCTGTTCCAAAGAAAAATCCTCAGTCAACAGGGTTTCAATTGAATTGGAGGAGGTTGAATTTTCAGCCTGCTGCTTTAACTGCGGAAACAGGCAGCTCAGTTTAATTTCCTGCTGATCATCGGTGAGTAGGGTGGCACGCTCTAGCAGGTTTTCTAGCTCACGGATATTGCCAGGCCATTCATAACTCATCACATAATTTTTGGCTTTGTCACTCAGGCCAGGCAGGGTTTTGCCATACAGGTTTTCAAAGCGTTTCAGGAAATGATTGACCAGTAGCGGAATATCTTCACGACGCTCGCGCAGTGGCGGAATCTGTACCGGAAAAATATTCAGCCGATAAAATAAATCGGCACGGAAACGTCCGGCTTTGACTGCCTGTTCCAGATCTTCGTTGGTGGCGGCGACAATACGCACATCTACTTTGCGGGTCTGATAATCACCAACCCGTTCAAATTCGCCTTCCTGTAACATGCGTAACAGGGCGGCCTGGGCGCGCGGTGACAGTTCAATCACTTCATCCAGAAAAATGGTGCCGCCATCTGCGCGTTCAAACTTGCCTGCACGTGACTGGTTGGCGCCGGTATAGGCACCTTTTTCCACCCCGAACAGTTCGGCTTCAATCAGGTCGGGAGGAATACAGGCACAGTTGACTGCGACAAACGGTTGCTGGCGGCGCTGGCTGGCCTGATGAATCCCGCGGGCAAAGGCTTCTTTACCGACCCCGGTTTCGCCCTGTAACAGGACTGCGACTTTACTGCCTGCAGCTTTTTTCAGGAGGTCACAGACCTTGCGATAGGCCGCCGATTCACCGATAGCATTAAACATGGTGTAGTCGGCTTCAGCATCGGTGTAGATGGTCTGTTTCAGCTGGTTCAGCTCTGCCTGCAAGGCAATAATCTTGTCTGACACCGGATCGGGTGACATAAAGCGGATCAGTTCATTGGCATTTTCCCAGTCGGCCAGCGGTTTGCCGATAATCCGGCAGCAGTCATCGCCTTTGGCCACGCAATGGGTTTCCTGATAAATAATGGTTTGACCCATCACATAGCTGCTATAGCCGCAGGCATAACCGAGCAGCATCCAGCAGGCCGGTTCATCGGCTGCGCCAAATTCAGATAAATGCACTTCGGCTTCAAAAGAGTTAAGCCAGTTAAAATCGGCATAAAACTGATGCTGGTCATGACTTAAACGCAGGTCATTGACTGTAACCTGGACCATGCCGCGAATACCGTGCATCTGCGGGCCGGCCATAAAGGCTTCCACTTCATTTAAGTTCGGGCGCAGTCGTGAGGTGACTTCGGCATCGCGCATCCCGGCCTGATAGCCGCAGCGGATAAAAAAGTGTTTGGTGCGTTCATAGCCCAGCATCTGATACAGGTCTTTGCGCAAATAGCCCATGATGCCGCTATGAATCAGCAGCATCCGGTTTTCTTCAAACCAGATCTGACCGTGTTCGGTATCAAACTGGATTTTGTCGAGCAGATCCTGAATGTCCTGATTGTGTTCCAGCAGCTGTTTGTAGTGTTTAAGGTCCTGGGTATGGGGCATAGCCAATCATCCATTTTGGCAAGTCACAAGCATGGATTGATCTTAACCAATTCCGACCATCGAGGTGAGGATTTAAAGTGCATAATCTTATACCTTTTAAATATAGTGCTCATAAATCAATAAGTTGAAATTTTAGCAATATACAAATGTCTAAAACTTCAGTATGCGTTTAAGTTCATCAAATGCTGAAATTCAGCAAAATATCTTTCAGCAAAACATGAAATTTCTCGTCCATCTCATCTCTGTATTTTTAAGCCAATTTAAATAAAAATATAAATATCAATTATTTATAAAAGTTGGCACGCCTTTTGAAATGCTTTAAGTAAATAAAGCTGCAAGCTCCGTGCTTGCCACACTGAAATGATTTTGGTGGCAATGAAAAAGGAAGGTCATGATGACGCACACTGCACGCCCAACGGCATTGACCAAATACATCCGGATTACCGGTGATCCACAGGCCAAATTTGTCGAATTTGATTTTGCCATTCAGGACCCGACGCTATTTGTCGAGCTGGTTCTGCCCCAGCAGGCTTTCCAGGAATTTTGTGCCATGCATCAGGTGGTGGAAATGAGCGCCGCACAACAGGCCTGGAATGATGCCCAGGAAGATAAATGGCGTTATGGCGTAGAACCGAGCATGGTGCGCCCGACACAGTATCTGTCAGATCAAGAAGATCAGTCTTAAGTCGATAAGGAGATAATGATGACTTTAGAAATTAAAACGTCCAGCGTTGAACCCATCCGCCAGACCTATGCCTATATTGAACGCCGTTTTGGCAACAAGCCGGCCACACGTTATCAGGAAGTCAGCTTTGATGTGCAGGCGGCGGCCAATTTCCATTATCGTCCGCTATGGAAACCGGAAAAAACCTTAAATGATCCAACCCATACCGCACTGCTGATGCAGGACTGGTATGCCTTTAAAGATCCGCGCCAGTTTTATTATGGCGCCTATGTGCAGCATCGCGCGCGTTTGCAGGATATTGCCGAAAGCAATTATGCCTTTTTTGAAAAGCGCGAACTGGTGGCGAACCTGTCCGAGGCAGTCCAGCAAAAACTGATGCAGTGCCTGTTGCCATTTCGTTATGTCGAACAGACTGCCAATCTGCACATGATGTCGGGCAGTGCCTATGGCTATGGCACGGTCATCACCCAGGCCTGTATTTTTGCCGCAATGGACCGTTTGGGCATGGCGCAGTATCTGTCACGAATTGGTTTGCTGCTCGATGGCAATCGTGGTGAGGCTTTGCAGCACGCCAAAACTGCCTGGATGGAAGATGCCGCCTGGCAGCCGCTGCGCCGTTTATGTGAAGTCAGCCTGACCGAGCAGGACTGGTTCAAACTGTTTTTATTACAAAACCTGATGATCGACAGCATGTTGCAGCAGCTGGTGTATGGCGAGCTGGATCAATGGCTGGTCGAGCAGGGCGCACGCGATATTGCCATGCTGACCGAGTTTATGCAGGACTGCCTGAACGATTTACGTAAATGGTCTGACAGTGTGTTTAAAACTGCAGTTGCAGAATCGGAACATAACCAGCAGCTGATTCAGGGCTGGATTGAAGAATTGCTGCCCCAAGTGGAACAGGCCTTTTCCAGCTGGGCCACGCTCGCACTGGGCAGTGCATCGGTGGAATCCGCCATGAACCTGATTCAGGAACGTTGCAAGAAAGCCGGTTTACAGCTTCAACACGCCTCAGCCGCATAAGGAGATGCCTCATGAGCTCAAAAGTTTATTTAGCCCTGCAAGATAACGACACTTCACGCTATATCGTCGAAGCGATTGAACAGGATAACCCGGATGCCAGCATCCAGTATTTACCGGCCATGATCCGCATTGAAAGCGAAACCGGTCTGATTGTACGGGCTGAAACCGTGTCGGAAAAACTGGGTCAGGATTGGGACATCCAGGAATTACAGCTCAACATGATTACTCTGGGCGGCAATGTCGAGGAAGATGATGACAGCTTCCAGCTGAAATGGAATTAAACAGACAACATGCCAAGGCCTGAGTGCCTGCACTGGAAAAATTGAACAGGATGATCAAGATGAATACACAAGCCAAAACTGCACAGAAAAAACTGAATGCCAAAGACCGTTACCGGATGCTGACCCGTGATCTGGACTGGGATTTTTCCTATGCCGACCGTAAAGCCGCATTTCCGTATGAAGAATTTGAAGGCATTAAAATTACCGACTGGTCAAAATGGGAAGATCCGTTCCGTTTAACCATGGATGCCTACTGGAAATATCAGGCCGAAAAAGAGAAAAAACTCTACGCCATTTTTGATGCATTCGCGCAGAACAACGGTCAGATGAATGTCTCCAATGAACGTTATTTAAATGCCATTAAACTGTTTTTAACTGCGGTTACACCGCTGGAATATCAGGCTTATCAGGGTTATGCCCATGTAGGCCGTCAGTTCAGTGGCATTGGTGCGCGGATTGCTTCGCAAATGCAGTCGATTGATGAGCTGCGTCATGTACAGACCCAGATTCATGCCATGAGCCATTACAACAAGTTCTTTGATGGCTTTCAGGACTGGGCGCATATGCATGACCGGGTCTGGTATTTATCTGTGCCTAAATCATTCTTTGAAGATGCGCGTTCAGCCGGGCCATTTGAATTCCTGTTGGCGATCAGCTTTGCCTTTGAATATGTGCTGACCAACCTGCTGTTTGTGCCGTTTATGTCTGGCGCGGCCTATAACGGTGATATGGCCACCGTGACTTTTGGTTTTAGTGCCCAGTCCGATGAAGCACGTCACATGACCCTGGGCCTGGAAATTGTCAAATTCCTGCTGGAACAGCATGAAGATAACGTGCCAATTGTGCAGGAATGGATTGATAAATGGTTCTGGCGCGGCACACGCTTATTATCAATTGTTGGCATGATGATGGACTACATGCTGCCAAATAAAGTCATGTCCTGGAAAGAAGCTTGGGAAACCTACTTTGAAGAAGCGGGCGGGGCACTGTTTAAAGACCTGGGCCGTTATGGCATCCGTATGCCGAAATATTCGGAAGTGATTGAGAAAGAAAAAGAGCATGTGTCGCATCAGGCCTGGTGGATTTTCTATAACTTTGGCCATGCAGCCGGTTTCCACACCTGGATTCCAACCGATGAGGAAATGGACTGGCTGTCGGCCAAATATCCGGACACCTTTGACAAATATTATCGTCCACGCTGGGAACTGGCCCGTAAGATGGAAGCCGAAGGCAAACGCTTCTATAGCGCCGGTTTACCTCAATTGTGTCAGGTCTGCCAGATTCCAATGACCTTTACTGAAATGGGCGGCGACCCGACCATGTTCAGCTATCGCGACAGCATCTATCAGGGTGAGCGTTATCACACCTGTTCCGATGGCTGCCACGACATCTTTGAACGTGAACCGGAAAAATATATCCAGGCCTGGCTGCCAGTGAACCAGATTTTACAGGGCAACTGTGGCGGGCCAGATCTGGAGAGCATCCTGCGTGATTATTATCACTTCAATGTCGGTGCAGACAACCTGGACATTGAAGGCTCGCCAGATCAGCAGCGCTGGAAAAAATGGAAAGGCGACGCCGCATAAAAAATGGAATCGGGTCATTGCTGCCAATGACCCGCTCAAGGAATTAGGAGATTTCTCATGACTGTACGTGCAATTCAAGACCATTATCAATTCGAACCGCGCGATGCCCAGCATCACTATGGCGACAACATGCTGTTGTATATTGGCTGGGATCATCACACCTTATATTGTGCGGCTCATGCCTTTGTGGTGTCACCGCAGCAGACCTTGCAGGATCTGATCGATCAGCAGATTCAGGCCGGTTTTCATCAGCATCCCGACTTTGAGCAGCTGGACTGGTCAACGGTGCAGTTTGTGTTAAACCATGAACCTTTACAGACCGATTTTTCCAAAACACTGGCCGAGCTAGGCTTTGACCACAAATCCCTGCTGCGTTTTGTCAGCCCGGAACTAAAAGGCTATCAGGATGCCCATGTTTAAGGAGAAAGCGCATGAGTTATCAAGTTACCATTGAACCGATTGGCACCACCATTGACGTGGAAGAAGACCAGACCATTCTCGATGCCGCCTTACGTCAGGGCGTATGGTTACCCTTTGCCTGCGGGCATGGCACCTGCGGCACCTGTAAAGTGCAGGTTACGGACGGTTTTTATGATGTCGGTGAAGCATCGCCGTTTGCTTTAATGGATATCGAACGCGAAGAAAACAAGGTGCTGGCCTGCTGCTGCAAACCGGAATCTGACATGATTATTGAAGCCGATGTCGATGAAGATGAAGATTTCATGGGCTATCTGGTGGAAGATTATCAGGCCACGGTGCTGGAAATAAAAGACCTGTCACCGACCATTAAAGGGCTGCGTTTACAGATTGACCGTCCAATGCAGTTTCAGGCCGGGCAATACATCAATATCCAGTTTCCGGGTGTTGAAGGCACGCGCGCTTTCTCGATTGCCAATGCGCCAAGTGAAGCCGGTATTATCGAGTTGCATATCCGTAAGGTCGAAGGCGGTGCAGCCACCCGTTATGTACATGAACAACTGAGTGTGGGTGAAGAACTGCAATTGTCCGGGCCGTATGGACAGTTCTTTGTGCGTAAATCCGATGATCAGGACGTGATCTTTATTGCTGGCGGTTCGGGTTTATCCAGCCCACAATCCATGATTCTGGACTTACTGGAACAGGGTGACAGCCGGATTATTTACCTGTTCCAGGGCGCGCGAGATTTAAGCGAACTGTATAACCGCGAACTGTTTGAGCAGCTGGTCAAGGACTATCCGAACTTCCGTTATATTCCGGCGCTGAATGCCGTACAGCCGGAAGATCAATGGACCGGCTTTAACGGCTATGTACATGAAGCAGTGGCGGATTATTTTGAACACAAATGCAGTGGTCACAAAGCCTATTTATGCGGTCCACCGGTGATGATTGATGCCGCGATTTCAACCTTAATGCAAAGCCGCCTGTTTGAACGTGACATCCACACCGAGCGCTTCCTGAGTGCGGCTGATGGGGCATCCGGTTCAGCCCGTTCGGCGCTGTTTAAGCATATTTAAGTTTAAGTGTGTTTTGTTTTTTTGTCCGGTTTCGAATGACCTATTGCATGTCCCGTTGTCCGTTATAGGTCATTCGTCTTTTGCCGCCTCCCTGATGCCCGCATCACGGAGGCGATTTTATTTGACGCTAGCAGTGTATTGGACAGTAGCGGTTTTGAGGGTGCCTGGAAATTATTGCACTTCTGGCGGGAAGCCATCTTCATTCAGCGCCGCCACCAGCTGATCTACGCTGGCACTGCTGTCGACGGTCACGATTTTACTGTCCAGATCAATGTCAACTTTGGCATTCGGGTCCACATCCTGAATGGTGGCTGTTACACCGCGGGCGCAGCCGCCGCAAGTCATATTGGCAATATGCAGTTTCATTAAGATGCTCCATGAGTCATGTGAAGATGTTTCCAGTTTAAAGCTTGTCATGATGGGAAGGTCAAGCCAAATTTTTATGCGCAGAGACTTGACCTTCCCATGATGTCAATCTGTATGCTGTAGGGAAATCCGGGTATTGGCCGAGGTAGGGCATGAGCATCTCAAATTCATCTGCTGTTTTTCGTGAAACATTGTCTATTCAGGGCATGACCTGTGCTTCATGCGTAGGCCGGGTGGAAAAAGCCTTAAAAAAAGTGGATGGGGTCGAGCAGGCCAATGTCAATCTGGCCACCGAACAGGCCGTGGTGGAATCTTCCGCACCACTTGACCGGGCTGCTTTGGTCAAAGCCATTGAGCGTGCCGGTTATGATGTGGTCGTCGCGGCACCCATCGAATTGTCAATTGATGGCATGACCTGTGCCTCCTGCGTGGCGCGGGTAGAAAAAGCCCTGAAAAAAGTGCCGGGTGTGCAGCAAGCCAATGTCAATCTGGCCACTGAGCAGGCCTGGGTCGAAGCCGATACTACGGTCAGTGCCGATAAACTGATTCAGGCCATCCGTAAGGCTGGTTATGATGCCCAGCTGCAGACCACGACCACCACTGAACAGGCGGATCAGAAAGCCAGCGAGCAGCAGCAACTAAAACGTGATCTGTTAATTTCCCTGGTGCTGGCCATTCCGGTATTTGTGCTGGAAATGGGCTCGCATTTAATTCCGGCTTTTCATATGTGGGTCATGCATCAGATCGGGCAGATGCCGAGCTGGCTGTTGCAGTTCGTGTTGACCACGCTGGTATTGCTATTTCCGGGCCGGCGTTTTTATCAAAAAGGCATTCCGGCCTTGCTGCGTTTCGCGCCGGATATGAACTCGCTGGTGGCAGTCGGAACCCTGGCCGCATACAGCTTTTCGGTGGTGGCGACTTTTATGCCACAGCTGTTACCGGAAGGCACGGTCAATGTCTATTTTGAAGCTGCCGCGGTGATTGTCAGCCTGATTTTGCTGGGACGCTATTTTGAAGCCAAAGCCAAAGGCCGCACCTCGCAGGCAATTCAGCACCTGATCGGCATGCAGCCAAAAACCGCCCGCATTGTACGTAATGGCCAAAGTGTGGAAGTGCCGCTGGCTGAAGTCAGCTCGGGTATGCAGGTCGATATCCGCCCAGGAGAGCGGATTCCGGTGGATGGGGAAGTGCTGGACGGCCGCAGTTATGTCGATGAATCGATGATTAGCGGAGAGCCGCTGCCAGTAGAAAAAATGGCAGGCAGCGCCGTGGTGGGCGGCACCATCAACCAGAATGGCAGCCTGAGCATCCGCGCAACTGCGGTGGGGGCAGATTCGGTGCTGGCGCAAATTATCCGCATGGTCGAGCAGGCTCAAGGCTCCAAACTGCCCATTCAGGCGCTGGTCGATAAAGTCACCATGTGGTTTGTGCCAGCCGTAATGCTAATGGCTGTGCTGACCTTTCTGGTCTGGCTGATTTTTGGTCCTGAACCGGCGCTGACCTTTGGTCTGGTCAATGCTGTAGCGGTGCTGATTATTGCCTGTCCATGTGCTATGGGGCTGGCCACTCCAACCTCGATTATGGTCGGCACTGGACGTGGGGCAGAAATGGGCATTCTGTTCCGTAAAGGCGAAGCCTTGCAGCTGTTACAGGAAGCGCAGGTGGTGGCGGTAGATAAAACCGGCACCTTAACCGAAGGCAAGCCGCAACTGACCGATTTTCATGTACAGGCCGGTTTTGAGCAGACGCAATTATTAAGCTGGGTGGCGGCGGTAGAAGCCAAGTCGGAGCATCCGATTGCCTTTGCTATTGTCGAAGCCGCGCAGCAACAAGGCTTATCTTTACCAGCTGTGAGCGATTTTGATTCGATTGTCGGGTCCGGCGTGAAAGGGCAGGTCAATGGTCAATGGCTGCATATCGGGGCCGACCGTTATATGCATCAGCTGGGTTTAAGTACCACAGCCTTTGATCAGGTTGCGGTACGTTTGGGGCAGGAGGGAAAAACACCACTGTATGTGGCGGTAGAGGATCAACTGGCGGCCATCATTGCCGTGGCCGATCCAATCAAAGACAGCACCTTTGCCGCGATTGAAGCCTTGCATCAGTTGGGCGTAAAAGTGGCAATGATCACCGGCGATAACCGGCATACCGCCGAAGCGATTGCCCGGCAGCTAAAAATTGATACTGTGGTTGCCGAAGTTCTGCCGGAAGGCAAAGTCGATAGCGTACGTGAATTGCAGCAGCAATATGGCCGTCTGGCCTTTGTCGGCGATGGGATTAATGATGCCCCGGCGCTGGCACAGGCCGATGTCGGGCTGGCCATTGGCACCGGTACCGATGTAGCTATTGAAGCCGCCGATGTGGTGCTGATGTCCGGCAGTTTAAAAGGCATTCCCAATGCGATTGCTTTAAGTCAGGCCACTATCCGCAATATCCGCCAGAACCTGTTTTGGGCCTTTGTTTATAACGTGGCCTTAATTCCGATTGCCGCCGGCGTGCTGTATCCGCTGTGGGGCATTTTACTGTCGCCGATGTTTGCTGCAGGCGCAATGGCACTGTCATCCGTGTTTGTGCTGGGCAATGCTTTACGCCTGAAGCGCTTTGCCGCGCCGCTGCAATAGCCGTTGGCGTCAGGACATTTTCGGTTTAAGATCGGAGGCAGGTCTTAAACCGCCGTATTGAGCGAGAAGCATGTGAATATTGGTCAAGCCGCAAAGCAGTCGGGCATCTCTGCCAAAATGATCCGTTATTATGAAAGTATCGGCCTGCTCACGGCTGCCCAGCGCAGTGCTGCCGGTTATCGGGTCTATTCCGAGCAGGATTTAAAAACCCTGAATTTTATTCGTCATGCCCGCGAGCTGGGCTTTTCTACCGAGCAAATGAAAGAACTGATTTCGCTGTGGAAAAATAGCGGCCGCCAGAGTGCAGAAGTGAAAGCGCTGACCTTAAAACATATTGATGAGCTGAACCAGAAAATCCAGCGTTTACAGGACATGGTCAATTTGTTGCAGCAATCTGCGCAGCATTGTCAGGGCAATCACAGCGCGGAATGTGCCATTCTGGACCAGATTGAAAAAGGCGGATAAGCCAGTAAGCAGCAGGAATCGAATTGCAGGAGGATGAATCAATGCAGATTCATCCTCCTTTTTTATGCTTTATTTACGGATTTGAATGGCAAACTGAATCACATGCGACTTCCCCTGATGCAGCTGTCCTTCATGACGTTCCACTTCACCGACAAAGAAATGCAGCAGATGATCTTGCTGGAAGATCTCTAGAAAATCACGTGGATCATACAGCATGTCAGGATTGCCCGGGCCACCGGTGGCATAGGCCAGTTGTGCTTTGGAATAGACCTCGCCAATGAACCAGCCACCGGATTTCAGGCTATGACGCACGCCGTGCAGTAATTTCTGCTGGGTCGGCTGATTGACATGACCAAACACGCAAATCGCATGCTGAAACTGGTTTTCCGGCCATTCTACCTGACTTAAATCCACCGCGGCGGTGTCCAAGGTCAGCTGTTTGGCCTGGGCATGTTTTTGGGCTTTTTCAAGCGCAACAGTCGAATAATCCCAGAGTAGTCCGGCAAACGGCAGTTGCTGTTCACGGGCGCGCTCGGCCAGATAAATCAGGTTACGGCCTTCACCTTCAGCAATGCCCAGCGTAGCGCCAGAAATCGCTAACTGCTGGGCCATCTGCTGAATAAAAACGTTGGCCGCTTCGCCATATAAATGATCGGTGCTGTGGTAGCGTTCATCCCATGGATTGCTAAAGCGAGGTGTCATATGCAGGCCCTTCATTGGTTAAAAATAAACGGGGGAGAAGATTAAGACTGGCCTTGACTATAACATATTATAAAAACATATATTGTTTTATTCGGCTTCGGCAAGTTGTATTTGGGTGAAGCCTGATGGGCCGGCTTTGCTGTGGTTAATATTCAGTGTATTTACTGCAATAGCGCTTCATCCGCAGGGCCTTCAGGCGTTATCATGGACAGATCAAAGCATTGGATTGCCTTATGAAAATTATTGCCGATGAAAATCTGGCCTTTACCGATTATTTTTTTGCCGAGTTTGGTGAAATCTCCCATCGTCCGGGCCGGAACTTAACTGCGCAGGACCTGCACGATACCGAAGCCTTACTGGTGCGCTCGGTAACCAAGGTCAATGCCGAACTGATCCAGCACAGCAAGCTGCGTTTTGTGGGCAGTGCCACCATTGGTACCGATCATCTGGATATTGCCGCGCTGGAACAGCAGCAGATTCGCTGGTCCAATGCCGCCGGCTGTAATGCACAGGCGGTTGCCGAATATGTGATTACCGCCTTACTGCATGTGCGTCCAGCCTTACTGGAAGCAGGCCAGCAGTTCTGTCTGGGCATTATCGGACTGGGCAATGTCGGTTCGCGTCTGGCGGTAATGGCGGAACTGCTGGGCTGGAAAGTAGTGGCTTATGATCCTTTGGTGCAACGTGAAAGTGTGCAGCAACTGGCATTGGCAGACGTATTGGCTCAGGCCGATGCCATTTCGATTCATGTGCCGCTGACCAAAACCGGTCCGTATCCGACCTATCATCTGTTCAATGCCGAAACCCTGGCCCAGATGAAGCCGGATGCAATTTTAATTAACTCAGCGCGTGGTCCGGTGGTGGCAGAGCAGGCATTAATGACCGATATCCAGCAGACCGGGCGTGCGGTGGTGCTGGATGTATTTGAGCATGAACCGGAAATTTCTGCCGAATTATTGCATCTGGTCACGTTGGTAACGCCGCATATTGCCGGTTACAGTCTGGAAGGCAAAGCCCGCGGCACACAAATGATTTATGCCGCTTTTTGTGAAGTCTTTGGGCAAGTGGCACATAAACGCTTTGAAAACCAGTTGCCGCCGTGCAGCGATTATTTTAGTGGTCAGCCGTTAAAAGCCGCACTGCAACAGCATCTGCCACAGATGTATGATATTGCCGCCGATGACGCAAAATTACGTGCCTGCTTAAAAGACGGCAAGGTCGATCAGCAGGCCTTTGACCATTTACGCAAGACTTATCCGCTGCGCCGTGAATGGGCTGCGCATGGAGGGCCCGCCGCATGAGCCTGAACTATCAGCCGACCTGTAGCCTTGAGGCCATGCGCGCCCGCGCCAAGATGTACGCCCAGATTCGCCAGTTTTTTGCTGAGCGCGAAGTGCTGGAAGTGGAAACGCCTATTTTGTCGCAGGCCGGTGTCACCGATGTACATTTAAGCTCGGTACAGGCCAAGCGTCATGTATTGGGCCAGCAGCAGACGCATTATCTGCAAACTTCGCCTGAATTTGCCATGAAACGCCTGCTGGCCAGTGGCAGTGGCCCGATTTACCAGATCTGCAAGGTGTTTCGTGATGATGAGCACGGCCGCAAACACAATAGCGAATTTACCATGCTGGAATGGTATCGCCCGGGTTTTAGCCTGAAAGAGCTGATGTTTGAAGTCACCGATTTACTCAATCTGACCTTGGCACAGCGTTTTGGTGAAGTACGTCCAACGGTACTGAGTTATAAACATGCTTTTATGGATCGGCTGGATCTGAATCCGCTGCAAGCGACATTGCAGGAACTGAAAGCCTGCTGTCAGCGTGTCGGGCTAAGCCTCGATTTAGGTGATGATCGTCTGGGCTATATCGACCTGTTGTTCTCGCATATGGTTGAGCCTAGTCTGGGCTTTGACACGCCGGTATTCCTGACCGATTTCCCGCCGGAACTGGCCTCACTGGCCAAAACTCGTGTCGATGAAGATGGCGAACTGGTTGCCGCCCGTTTTGAGCTGTACATTGAAGGGCTGGAACTGGCCAATGCCTATGATGAACTGGCTGAGGCCGAGGTGCTCCGTGGCCGTTTTGAAGCCGACAATCAGGAGCGGGAAAAACTGGGCTTGCATGTGATGCCACTTGATGAATATCTGCTCAGTGCCTTGCCTCAGATGCCGCCATGTTCAGGTATTGCGCTGGGTATTGACCGTTTATTGATGATTGCCACCCAGCAGATGCGTTTGGAACAGGTAATTACTTTTCCGGCCGAACGGTCTTAAGGCGGCTTCATCCAGATCAGCACAGGGGGATGATTCATCCCTGATCAACAAAAATACCCGTGCACGACACGGGTATTTTAAATTTTATGACTCAATTTTAGCTTGCGGCGGTATATTCTGCTTTCAGCACTTCAATCGCTTTAATGCGGCGCTGAATCAGCATTTCACCAATATCGGGGCCTTTAATCTCAGGCGGTAAATCCTGCGCTTTAATGCCGCGCACCACCTGCATGGCTTTGAGCACATAATCGGCCTGCGGATAGTCCCGATCTTCCATGCCTAAACGGCCACGCGAATCACATTCACAGGCCTGAACAAAGGCTTCTACCCGTTCCGGGCGACGCAATACATCCAGACGCTGTAGCAGACGCCATAAGGTGCCCGGTTTTAAGGTCAGGGCCTGATGGCATTTTAAATGTTCCTTGCACACCGCCAGTGCCAGCTGTTTGGTATAGGTCGGCACTTTCAGGCGGTCACATAGGTCAGTAACCGGCTGAATACCACGTTCTTCATGCATGATATGACGCGGTAATTCATCGGCTGGGGTCAGGGCCTTGCCCAAGTCGTGCACCAGCACGGCAAAACGCACATCCAGACTGTAATTCTGGCGGCAGGCCTGTTGCAGGGACATTAAGGTATGCACGCCGCAGTCAATTTCCGGATGATATTCCGGGCGCTGTGGAATCCCAAACAGGGCATCAATTTCCGGGAACAAGGCTTTTAAGGCACCGCAGCGACGCAGCACTTCAAAGTATTCATCGGCATGATCTTCCTGCAAGGCGCGTGCAGTTTCTTTCCAGACCCGTTCCGGGGTTAAGGTATCCAGCTCGCCAGATGCTGCCAGCGTGCGCATCAGGGTCAGGGTGTCATCGGCCACACGAAAGCCCAGCGCTTTATAACGCGCAGCAAAACGGGCAATTCTGAGTACACGTAATGGGTCTTCAACAAAGGCGTCGGAAACATGACGCAGCACTTTTTGCGCCAGATCCTGCTGTCCACCATAAGGATCATAGACCTGGCCGTTTTCATCCATGGCCATGGCATTAATGGTCAGGTCACGACGGATTAAATCTTCTTCCAGCGTGACATTGGGTGCAGTATAAAACTCGAAACCATGATAGCCCTGACCGGCTTTACGTTCGGTACGGGCCAGTGCATATTCTTCTTTTGATTCAGGATGTAAAAACACAGGGAAGTCTTTGCCCACGGGCTGATAGCCTTGGGCCAGAAGCTGTTCGGGTGTTGCCCCGACAACCACATAATCTTTTTCGTGATAGGGGTGCCCCAGCAAATGATCTCGCACCGCACCGCCTACTAAATAAACTTGCATGAAAAAACCTCTATTCTTGAGGTCATCATGCAACAGAATAGAGGTTTTCTCAAGTCAGAATGCCGAGCTTTTCACTCGGCATTCAGTTTTTATAGCGCGTCTTGTTCCGCTTGCTGAATTTCTGCCACGGTTAACGCAGTCATATTCACCACACGACGGGTGGTCGCTGTTGGCGTTAAAATATGTACCGGTTTCGCTGCGCCCAGCAAAATTGGACCAATGGTCACGTTGCTGCCTGAAGTCGATTTCAACAGGTTAAACGAAATATTGGCTGCATCCAGGTTCGGCATAATCAGCAGGTTAGCTGAACCTTTGAAGCGTGAGTTCGGGAATGCGAAATGGCGAATATTTTCGTCCAGTGCCGCATCACCATGCATTTCACCTTCCACTTCAAGTTCTGGTGCAATCTCAGACAGAATATCAAACACTTTACGCATTTTTTGCGCGCTGGCATCGTTCTGGTCTGAACCAAAGCTTGAATGCGACAGCAGGGCAATACGTGGTGTTACACCAAAACGGCGTACTTCTTCAGCGGCCAGAATGGTCATTTCAGCCAGCTGTTCAGCTGTCGGATTACGGTTGATGTAAGTGTCGGCAATAAACAGGTTACGATCTTCCAGCATCAGCGCATTCAGAGTGAAGAAAGTATTGTGACCTTCTTTCAGACCAATAATATTGCTGACGAAGTCTAAGTGAATGTCGTAGCTTGAATAAGTACCACATAACATACCGTCAGCCAGACCGTGTTTCACCAGCATTGCGGCAATTAGAGTCGAACGGCGACGTGCTTCACGCTGCGCATATTCAGGCGTTACACCTTTACGCTGCATGATGCTGTAGTAATCATCAGCGAATTTTTCGTAATCCGGGTTTTTCTCCTGATCAACAATAGTGATATTCACACCATGTTCCAGACGTAAGCCCAGTTTCTTGATATTCGCTTCAATAACCGCGGTACGACCCACCAGAATCGGTTGTGCCAGACCTTCGTCCACTGCAATTTGTACTGCACGTAAAACGCGTAAGTCTTCGCCTTCTGCATAGGCAATGCGTTTCGGATCGGTTTTCGCCTGCGCAAAAATTGGTTTCATCATAAACGCAGAGTTATATACAAACTCTGACAGACGTTGATGATAAGCCGAGAAGTCCTGAATTGGACGTGTTGCCACGCCTGAATCCATCGCTGCTTTGGCAACCGCTGGAGCAATTTCAAGAATCAGACGCTGATCAAGCGGACGTGGAATTAAATAGTCACGACCAAATGAAGCAGATTTCTCACCATAGGATGCCGCATCTGCTTCTATGTGCGCCATACGTGCAATCGCGTGTACGCAGGCAATTTTCATTTCTTCGTTAATGGTGGTTGCACCGACATCTAGCGCACCACGGAAGATGTACGGGAAGCACAGCGCGTTATTCACCTGGTTCGGATAGTCAGAACGTCCAGTTGCCATAATCACATCATCACGTACTTCGTGGGCATGTTCAGGCAGAATTTCCGGATCCGGGTTAGCCAGAGCGAAGATGATTGGATTAGCCGCCATCTGCTTGACCATTTCTTTGGTCAGAATACCGGCAGCAGAGAGACCGAGGAACATATCGGCACCGGCAATTACATCGGCCAGTTGGGTTGCTTCAATATCCTGTACGTAGCGTTTTTTCGACTCATCCAGACCTTCACGTTTGGTGGTCAATAGACCGCGTGAGTCCGCCACAATAATATTTTCTTTTTTCGCACCCAGGGCACAAAGCAGGTCCAGGCACGACAGGGCAGCAGCACCGGCACCTGAAGCCACAATCTTGATTTCGGCAATGTTTTTGCCGTTCAGTTGTAGCGCATTCAGCAGCGCAGAACCGACGATAATTGACGTACCATGCTGGTCATCATGGAACACCGGAATGTTCATGCGTTCACGCAGTTTTTGCTCAATGTAGAAGCATTCTGGTGCCTTGATGTCTTCAAGGTTAATCCCGCCAAAGGTTGGTTCGAGTGCAGCAACGATATCAACGATTTTGTCTGGATCATTTTCAGCGATTTCGATGTCAAATACATCGACGCCGGCGAATTTCTTGAACAGAACGCCTTTACCTTCCATAACCGGTTTAGACGCTAAAGGACCGATGTTCCCTAAACCTAGTACAGCGGTACCGTTACTCACCACGGCAACCAGGTTGCCACGTGCTGTATACAGTGCTGCAGTAGAAGGATCTCGCTCAATCTCTAAACATGGTGCCGCGACACCAGGTGAGTATGCAAGCGCTAAGTCACGTTGGTTGACCAGCTGCTTACTTGGGGTAACGCTGATTTTACCTGGAGTAGGAAATTCGTGATAATACAAAGCCTGCTGTTTTAATGATTGATCGTCCATCTGAATCTCGTATGTTACTGTGTCCAGCGATGCTGGCGGTTTGTGCTAAATCTGCTCGAATATACCATTACTTACGCACTAAGCACAGTCAAAGCTGCGCATTTTTAGAACAAACTTAGAAGTTTAAGCTATAGATTAAGATTCACTAACAATAAGTGGTGTCTGCATTTTTTCACTCAGGAAGCGGGTCGCATCCTGTTGTGGCAGCGGTTTGGAGAATAAAAAGCCCTGGGCGATGTCGCAATCGAGCTTTCTGAGGTACTGAAGTTGATGTTCAGTTTCAATACCTTCAGCGACAATGGTCATGCCCATGGCTTTGCCCATGGCAATCATGGCACTGACAATGGCTTCCTGCTTGCTGTGGCCAATCTTGGACACAAAGCTGCGGTCGATCTTTAAAACATCTATAGGAAAATCGGTTAAGTAAGAGAGGGAAGAATAACCGGTACCAAAATCATCCAGCGAAATATGAATATGGCGCTTCTTGATTTCTTCCAGAATATATTTGACCTCGTCGGTATTTTCCAGCAACGACGATTCAGTAATTTCCAGTTCCAGGCTTTCACCGGAAATATGATAGGTATTGAGCGCCTCATCAATATCTTCCAGCAAATGTCCGCGTTGTAGCTGCTGCGCCACAATATTGACCGAAACCCGGATGTTATCAAAGCCCAGTGCCTGCCAGTCCCGAATCTGCTTGGCGGTTTGCTGAATTACGATATGGCCAATCTCTGAAATCAGGCTGGTTTGCTCGGCAATTGGAATAAATAAGCCGGGTGGAATCAGGCCTTTTTCCGGATGGTTCCAGCGTACCAAGGCTTCAAAACCGGAGACCTGCTGATCATGGAAATTGATTTTTGGCTGGTAATAGACGATCAGCTCATCATTTTTAATGGCCTGACGTAAATCGCGCTCAATGTGCACGTCCTGCTCTAACAGCTTGGTGGTTTCCAGCGAATAGTATTTGGTGGTATTGCCACCCAGACGCTTGGCTTCCGACAGCGCCTGTTCGGCACAGTTGTTTAAATAATCCAGCTGCCGGCCATGTTCAGGATATAAAGACACGCCCATCGACAGGGTAATAATATGGTCCTGACCCTGGATATTAAACGGCGCCGAGAAGGCTTTGGTAATACGTTCGCAATGCTGCTGCACCGATGGGCGAATATGTGACAGCTCATAAATAATGGCAAAGTCATCGCCATTTAAATGCGCCACCAACAGCGCTTCGGCATTAATGAGGCGTAAACGCTGTGCCACCTGTCTTAGCAGTTCATCGCCGCCATTATGGCTTAAATATTCATTCAGCACCCGGAACCGGTCGATGTTCAGACGAATCACCGCCAGTTGTTTAATCGAATCCTGATGGGACACCAGATACTGATGCAGCTGATAATTATAATAAAACCGGTTAGGCAGATCGGTCAGCGTGTCATAATTTTCCAGATAGGACAGGCGCTGTTCCTGCCGGCGGCGCTCGGTTAAATCCGAGACAATCCCGACATAATGGGTAGAGCGGTTCTGCTCATTGCTGACGGTATTCATGTGCAGGCGGATGGTCAGCTCTTTGCCCGACAGGTATTTTTCATCCATTTCGCCATCATATTCGCCTTCTTTGAGCAGTTGCTTGACAATGGCATTGTGCATACTGCGCTGCCGTGATTTGTAATTGCTGGCAATATCAAACAGATGTTTGCCAATAATCTGCTCGCGACTAAAGCCGGTCAGCTGTTCAAAGCACGGATTGACCTCAATATAACGCAGGTCCTCATTCAGAATAAAAATCCCTTCTGCTGCCTGCTGTAGTACGCTGGCGGTCAGTTTCAGGCGTTCCTGATCAGTTTTTTCCTGATGGATGTCACGGCGGATACCGACCATGCGTAATGGACGCCGGGTTTCGGGGTCACGCTCAATCACACGGCCAACATCATGTACCCAGACCCATTTGCCATTGCTTTGCTGTACCCGGTAGGTCACTTCATAGCGGTCGGTCTGGCCACGCAGATGCTGCTTCATGGTGTTACGAAAATGCGCCAGATCATCCGGGTGAATCAGTTGCTGCAGTTTGTGATGATGGGCTTTGGAGCCGGACATTTTCAGCTGCTGGTGTTCATTGGTCAGGGTAATCAGGCGATGCTTGATGTCCCAATCCCATGGTTTTAACCCGGCCACTTCATGCGCCAGCACCAGATTGGCCTGTTGATCTTGCAGGGCTTTATGGATTTGCTCCAGATCAAAGGTCCGCTCTTTCACTTTCTGTTCCAGCATCTGGTTATTAAACTGCAACTGCTGCTCAATGTCTTTGGAGCGGTTCATTTCCGTTTGCAGTTGCTGGCATAGCTGGTCGGTCCAGGCCACTTGCTGTTCGGCCTGTTTTTTCAGCTGATTATTCTTGAAATAGACGCTAGATAGCCGGCGATGCATGTGCATGGAGGTATTGGCACAAATCAGCAGACAGATTAAGGCAAAGTTGGTGGCCAGATAAAACAGCGGTTCGGTGTTGCTGTTAAAGAACAGTGGGGAAATTAAATACGGCACAATGGCCGGAATAAATACCAGCGAAAAATAGCTCAGGCGCTGGGTTAAAAAGGTGAGGGCAAAGGTCTGGCTAATAATCACCAGCAAAGCCGCCAGAATAATGGCCTGATAGGTGCTCATCTCCAGACTGTACTTCGGCAGGAAATAGTACAGCAGGGCAATGCCAATACCAAGGCTAATACCAACCAGCAGGCATACCAGCTTGATCCAGCGATGTGCCATTTGAATACTGTATTGACCGGGCTTAAAGCGCATTTCATTAAAGAACAGGCAGCCGGCCAGCCCCAGTTCACTCAGCAGGAACCAGGCATTAAATGCGAAAGTTGAAAAATTAAAAGAGTAGTGAAAAATAAAATAAATATAAAAACAGAGAATGAGGATGCTCAGCAAAAAGAAGCGCATCAGCCGGATTGTATTGGTGATTTGGGCAGCATACAAATACTGCTCCATGAGCTCATGCTGATGGTCTGACATATATCCCCAAAACCCTATAAATTACAGAGTATGTAAAAATCCATTTTATTTTATGAATAACCTGATATTAGGTGAAATTGTAAAATAATATTTTGAGATTAGTCAGTAAACTTTAAAAAAGCAATCATCTGACTCAGCATTCAGCTAAAAATAAGACGAATTACACGCTGAAGTTAAAATTTAAAATTGAAAGTGCGACCACAGGCGCAGTTTCAGTTCTTAACACGCGCTCGCCTATACACCAGTTCACAAAACCTTTCGTATTTGCGCTACTGATTTCAGCCTCGCTCAGGCCGCCTTCAGGCCCAATTAACAGGGCAAGTTCTGGCGTGGCATTGTGTAAGACATTCACTTCATCTTTGTTGGGTGCTAATACCAGTTTAGTCGCTGGCAGATTGGTGTCGAGCCATTTTTCCAGCGGCATCGGCGGGAGAATTTTAGGCACAATATTTAACCCACATTGCTCACAAGCAGCAATGGCGATACCTTGCCAGTGATCCAGTTTTTTCTGGTCACGGTCATATTTTAGACGCATTTCACAGCGTTCAGAGGTGAGGAGCTGAATCTCGGAAACGCCGAGTTCCACAGCTTTTTGAATGGCATAATCCATCCGGTCGCCCTTACTCATGACCTGACCGAGCAGGGCCTTGAATTTAGGTGTACGGTTGCCCGGATTAAAGCTGTTGACCATCACCGTTGCTGTTTTTTTCTGGACGTCGGTAAGGGTCACTTCATATTCGCCACCTTGTCCATTGAACAGGGTGGCTGTGTCGCCCACTTGTGCGCGCAGTACTTTACACCAATGGTGAAACACGGTTTCGGTCAGCGCGAGCTGCGTATCAACCGTTAATTCAGCTTCAATATAAAAACGTGGCATAAAGTACAACTCGCAAAAAAGAAATTAGGCTAAACCAAGATCAGTCACAAGCTGACGGGTAGGCTCGGTATTGTTCATGGTGTAGAAATGCAGACTTGGCGCACCACCTGCAATCAGGCGTTCACAGAATTTCAGCACCACTTCATGACCAAAGGCTTTAATCGATGCCGTGTCATCACCATATGTCGCCAGTTGCTTGCGAATCCAGCGTGGAATTTCAGCACCAGTACTATCGGCAAAGCGAATCAGGTTGCTGGCATTGGTAATTGGCATAATACCCGGCGCCACCGGAATATTGACACCGGCTTGCTGAATACGCTCAACAAAGTAGAAGTAGGCATCCGGATTGAAAAAGAATTGCGTTAAGGCTGCATTGGCGCCGGCATTTACTTTTTCAACAAAATGCTGAATATCTTTATCAAAGCTTTCCGCTTGTGGGTGCATTTCCGGATAGGCAGCCACTTCAATATGGAAATGATCACCGGAATGTTCACGAATAAAGCGGACTAGATCCTGTGCATATGGCAATTCACCCAAGCCAACCTGACCGGATGGCAAGTCACCACGCAGTGCCACAATACGGTCAATACCTTGTGATTTGTACAGGTCCAGCAATTCGGCAATACGGGCTTTATCATCACCAATACAAGACAGGTGAGGCGCAACCGGTGTGCCTTTGCCATTGAAGTCGTTAATGGTCGATAAGGTACGTTCACGAGTTGAACCACCAGCGCCATAGGTCACCGAGAAAAATTCTGGATTTAAAAGCTGAAGCTCTTGGTGTACGGTCTTGAGTTTTTCTGCACCGGCATCAGTTTTGGTTGGGAAGAACTCGAATGAAATCGGAATCTGTTTTGACATGTTGAAATCCTCTTTATAAATACTTTTTATTCACCCTCTCCCTGACCTCTCCCAAAGGGAGAGGAGTATTCATTACTGAATAACGCAGAGTCTTGGCTCAAATGACTTAAATTTCACAAGTAAAACTCGTAATGTAAATGATTTGAGAGTTCACCCTCTCCCTATGGGAGAGGGATGGGGTGAGGGCTAATTAATATTTATAAGCATCCGATTTAAACGGACCTTCAACCGCTACACCTAAGTAGTCCGCTTGTTCTTGCGTCAATTGCGTCAGAACGCCGCCAAAACCTGCAACCATTGCAGCTGCAACTTCTTCGTCCAATTTCTTCGGAAGCAGTTCAACGCGAATCGCGGCTTGTTTTTGATCTTCAGGAAGATCAGCAAATTTCTCAGCGAACAAGTGCATTTGACCTAAAACCTGGTTGGCAAATGAACCGTCCATCACGCGTGATGGGTGACCTGTTGCGTTACCCAGGTTCACTAAACGACCTTCAGACAGCAGGATCAGGTAATCGTTTTCATTTTCTGAACGATACACCTGGTGAACTTGAGGTTTCACTTCAACCCACTTGTAACCACGTAGGTAGTTGGTGTCGATTTCAGTGTCAAAGTGACCGATGTTACATACAACAGCACCTGCTTTTAATGTATCCAGCATGGCAGCGTCACAAACGTGGTAGTTACCCGTTGTTGTTACGATCAGGTCAGTGTTTAAAAGAAGGTCAGCGTTAACGTCTTCTTTCTTGCCGGTTTGAACACCATTTTTGTATGGAGAAACCACTTCATAACCGTCCATGCAGGCTTGCATTGCACAGATAGGATCGATTTCAGAAACACGTACGATCATGCCTTCTTGACGAAGTGATTGCGCAGAACCTTTACCTACGTCACCGTAACCAATGACCAGCGCACGACGACCAGATAAAAGCATATCGGTTGCACGTTTGATGGCATCGTTGAGTGAGTGACGGCAACCGTATTTGTTGTCGTTTTTAGACTTGGTTACTGAATCGTTTACATTGATTGCAGGTACTTTCAGAGAACCGTCTTTCCACATTTCAAGCAGACGTTGTACACCTGTGGTGGTTTCTTCAGTAATACCGTGGATTTTCGCCAAAACTTCTGGGTATTTTTCGTGAACAAGTGCAGTTAAGTCACCGCCATCGTCCAGAATCATGTTGGCATCCCAAGGCGTGCCATTCACGTTAATTTGTTGCTCTAAGCACCACACGTATTCTTCTTCAGTTTCACCTTTCCAAGCGAACACAGGAACACCAGACGCAGCAATGGCAGCAGCAGCGTGGTCTTGAGTCGAGAAGATGTTACAAGAGGTCCAGCGTACTTCAGCGCCAAGTTCAACCAAAGTTTCGATCAGAACTGCTGTTTGGATTGTCATGTGGATACAACCCAGAATTTTAGCGCCAGCAAGTGGTTTAGCCGCAGAGTAGCGTTTACGCAGACCCATCAGGGCTGGCATTTCAGCTTCTGCAAGTTTGATTTCTTTACGACCGAAGTCTGCTAAAGTGATGTCTGCTACTTTGTAATCAGTAAATGAAGCATTAACCGCGTTCATCACGATCTCCTTAATAAAAACAATTGATCATTCAGTTCGCGGATGCCGTTGTTGATCAAAGCGGATGTTTGACCGATGGTCGAGCCTAGCGCTTTTACATTTCGTACCTGTAAAACGTCGCAGCATCCCTCGACTAGCGCAGTATTGTACTTGGAAATTGCCCAGAGTTCCAATCTGAAATTGTTGAATATCTGGCTAAACTGTTCCGGTTTCTCGCTGTAGTGTTCTTTGATATCCAAAACAATTAAAAATTCCGGCTAATCCAGCGCCTATCTCCATGCATCAATATAAAAAAGCCCATCATCTGATGAGCTTTTCATCGGGTTGAGTGGGTTACTCGGCAGCTTTGGCTTTTTCGGCCCAGTAATCTGCCTGTGCTTCATTAATTTCGACTCCCAGGCCATGTTCATAAATACAGGCCAAATCACGCATGGCCTGTGCATCGCCCAGTTCAGCGGCTTGTTGAACCAAATTTACCGAGGTCGGAATATCTTTTTCTACCACATTCCCACGACGATAATAGCCAGCCAGCTCCAGAATTGCGCCTGCATGTTTCTGTTCGCTTGCTTGTTTCAACCAGTAATAGGCTAACTCAAAGTGAGTTTTGGAATCTTCAGGATCATCTTCCTGCACGTCTTTGGCATAGACGGTATAACCTTCGCCCAACCAGTACATGGCTTCCAGATGACCATTTTCAGCGGCTTTTAAGGCCCATTCTTCAGCCAGCAGGTTGTCATCTTCATGCTCGCTTTGCATATACAATTCAGCCAGCTCAAACTGGGCATCGGCTTGGCCTGCAAGCGCACGGTTAATCAGGGCGGGAGGAACAGTGATGGCGTCCGACATGGTCATATCCAGAAAATATTTGCTATAAGCCTAAAAGGTCTGCCGGAAAAAAGCCAATCTGAAATGAAATGTTTTGAGTCATAGCGCAAAATTGCTCGCTAAATTGTGGTAATTTTTAACTTTTAAAATATCAAGTATAGTGCAAATGACTATATAAAATTACAACAATAGCCTTGTATTTTAACCCTAAATTCTCCGAAGATAAGATTTTAAACGGTTATAAAAATGGAGTTTCCATGCAGCTCACTAAAACCTGTCTTAGCTTGGGGTTAGCCATGAGTATCTCTCAGTTTGCTTTTGCAGATTGGGTGGATGATGCCGCTACAAAAGTCGAGCAGCATACCATTCAATTGCGTCATCATATTCACGCCAATCCTGAACTTGGCAATATGGAATTTAAAACGTCGGAACTGGTGCAAAAAGAATTACGTTCTTACGGCATTGAAGTGAAAAAAGGCTTTGCCAAAACCGGTGTGATTGGCGTATTAAAAGGTGCAAAACCGGGCCCGATTATGGCCTTGCGTGCCGATATGGATGCCTTGCCGATGGAAGAAAAAGCCCAGGTACCTTTTGCCAGTAAAGCCAAAGGTATTTATCAGGGCGCAGAAACACCGGTTGCGCATGCCTGCGGACATGATACCCACACTGCCATGCTGTTAGGTGCGGCCAAGGCACTGGCAGAGAATAAAGATAAAATTGCCGGAACCGTGGTCTTTGTATTCCAGCCTGCGGAAGAAGGTGGTGCCGATATTGATAACTTCCTGAATGGTGATCAGGTCGGTGCACGTAAAATGATTGCCGATGGCGCACTGAATAATCCAAAACCTGAAGTGATTTTTGGGATGCACGTGATGGCAGGTATGCCAAGTGGCAATATTTTCTATAAAGATGGTGTGGCTTTAAACAGTGCCGACAATATTCGAGTGACTTTAACCGGTCAGCAGGTACATGGTTCAATGCCGTGGAAAGGACGTGATTCTATTGTCGCCGCGGCTGATATTATCCAGAATTTACAGACCATGGTGTCGCGCCGTGCCGACTTGAGTAAAGGCATGGGCGTGGTCAGTATCGGGCAGATTCAGGGTGGTACCAGTGGTAATATCTTGCCTGAACAGGTTTCGATGATCGGAACCATTCGTTCCAATCATGAAGATATCCGTCAAAGCATCTACAAAAACCTGCCAACCATGATTGATCACACCGCGCAAGCCAATGATGTAAAAGCCAAAGTGGAAATTTCACCGTATGCGCCGGTCACCACCAATGATAAAACCTTAACTGAATTGATGGCGCCATCTTTAATTCAGGCCGCGGGTGAAGGTAAGGCGCATGTTTTAGAACATAACCAGAGCGCCAGTGAAGACTTTTCTTATTATGGCCAGCTGATGCCATCTTTATTTGTATTCCTGGGTGCGACACCGGCTGATCAGGATATGAGTAAAGCCGCACCGAACCATAACCCATACTTTATTGTCGATGATAAAACCTTAAAAACCGGGGTAGAGTCGCATATGCGTTTTATTCTGGATTATCCAAAAGTTGCCAGCCAGGTACAAAGTGCATGGAAGGCGAAAAAATAATACTCTTGAATATATAAATCCCAAGAGCGAAAAAACGGAGCAGATCGGCTCCGTTTTTTATGGCTCATAGATAGAACAATCAAATATCCGCTTTGAAATATAAAATTGAGCAGGAGAGAGTTAGGTAATAACGATGGAAGTTTAACGGAACCCATATATCAAAATAGCCTAAGTTATTTAATCTCTTTTACCTCTCAGAACCTGATCATGCGTTAATTATAAAATGAAGATTAAATATTCCTTGTTTGCGTCTGTTATGACTTAGAGAGAAAACCAGGATAAGGGAGTTTTTGATTTATCAGAGGATGGATAACAGCAGTCGATGTAAACCAATTCATCTTTAATTTAAATTACTTACAAAAATAGAGTTGAGCGGAGCCGTAGCATTTTTTAAGTTAGACCCATACAACGGAACAAAAAAAGAGAAGAAAAAAATGGTGAACTTTCTAACCGCAGAAGATGCAAAAGTGCTTTCGGCGCATGCCAATCTGGACATCAACCTGTATAAAGCGCGTTTAGCCAGTTTAATTGAAGAGAATGCCAAGCAGGGCAACACTGCAGTATTTACGGTATTGCCCAAACATTTGCCTTTGGAAGAAATTCGCAATCTCTCTGCCGAACTGACCCAGCTTGGTTATCAGGTGCGTTTTGAGGTCAGTGAATTCTTTTACAGTTTTAATGTGTACTGGATTTAAACTCGTCCGAAATTTACGAGTTGGCCTGATAGTCCTGAATGACTTCTAACGCCGCACGGAAGGCCTCTTGCGTAGCCGGTGCGCCGCAATAGGGCAGGCTATGTAGCAGCACTTCCTGAATTTCTTCCACTGTCGCGCCATTATTTAAAGCCCCGCGTACATGACCTTTTAATTCAGTCGGGCTTTTGAGCGCAGTTAAAAAGGCAATTGTCACCAGTGAACGATATTTGCGCGGCAATACATCTTCACGTTGCCAGGTAGAACCCCAGGCATGTTCATTAATCCAGTCCTGCAAAGGCTGGGTAAACGGCACGGTATTGTCCTGCGCACGTTTCACAAAACTTTCACCCATGACTTCTGTACGTACTTTTAAACCATTGTCATAATCTTGTTGTGACATCTTGTTTCCCTCAATATTGTTTTCGATGTAGCTTAACGGCTTATGTAGTCTATACCATTGGAAGATGGTCGTAGAATGCCTGTTAGAAGCCTCGTCTCCAGTCCATAAAAAAAGTGGCCCGAAAGCCACTTTATTCAATATTCAGCATATAACTAAAAACGGATAAACGGTTCCGGATCCTCTTTATGATGATCTGTGGCCAGTTGTGCGGTGCCACCGGTTTTCGGTTCTGCCGATGCTGCCGGAGGATGAGCTTCCGTATCGACACCTAAAGGTTCAATTAAATGCGGATTGTCTAGTGGCAGGGTCTGTTCCAGCTGCATATCGAAAATATCGGTCAGAATACTGTCAAAGCGCTGCGCGTTATAACTGAGTAGCTGGCTAGCTTCTTCGGGTTGAATCGCGCCGGTATTTAGGGCATCGGCAATGTGTTCTTCAAAACTGAGGCCATCAAAACTGCCTTTGGCTTCAGCTTTTTTAAAGCGATCCCACAGCGGTTCAATCTCGGTTAAGCTCTGGAAGGTACTTTCCATCCGGCCAAAGACATCATCCGGGTCCGTGTTATAGAAAACATGCTGTTTCAGCTGCTGGCGAAAAGCATTGTCCTGCATCATGCTCATGGCCACATCACGTTTCAGCTGATCGCTTGGTGGCTGCAAGGCACGGCCCCACGGGAAGCAGATCAATTTCACGACGCCAGCCGCCAGCTGCATAGGGAAATTATTGAACAGTCCAAAGAAGGCTTCTTGTGCATTAAACAGTGCTTTGTCTAAAGCCAGTTGCGCATGCAGTTGCTCATCTGCGGTTTTTTGCCCATGTGCATAGTATTTTAAGATGGCGGTGGCAATAAACAGCTGCGCATGAATATCGGCCAGGCGTCCGGACAGCATTTCCTTGCGTTTAATATCACCGGCCAATAAACCCAGACACATATCGGCAGTCAGGGCAAAGGCCGCACTAAAACGGTTGATGGTTTTGTAATAAGGCCGGCTAAATTCATCGGCTTGTTGCGGAGCATCGGATGAACCGCCAAACCAGCCAAAGGCAAATGCGCGCGCAGTCCGGTTAAAGGTATAACCGAGATGATGGTAGAATAGTTCATTAAATTGTGTCAGCGCGGCATCTTTATCAGGGGCTTGTAGCAGTTGTAATTCTTCATACAAATACGGATGGCAACGCATCGAACCCTGGCCAAAAATCATCAGCGAGCGGCTTAAAATATTGGCCCCTTCAACGGTAATGGAAACTGGAATGGCCTGATAGGTCAGCGCCAGAAAGTTCCGTGGACCCAACTGGATGGCGCGGCCACCGACCACATCCATACCATGATTAACCACACGGCGCATAGACTCTGTGGCATAGTACTTGGCCATCGCGGTCATCACGGCAGGTTTGCCGCCCTGATTCAGTCCACAGGTCACCAGATAGCGAAAGGCTTCCAGCATATAGGTTTCACTGGCAATATCACTGGTGACTTCCTGTACGCCTTCAAATTTCCCCACCGACAACTTGAATTGCTGGCGGATTCGCGCAAAAGCACCGACATTTAAATAGGTCATTTCCCCGGCAGCGGTTGACAGTGCCGGTAAGGAAATCCCGCGACCGACGGCCAGACATTCCATTAACATGCGCCAGCCTTTACCGGCATTTTCCACACCACCGATAATCCAGTCGAGTGGAATAAACACATCCTGACCTTCGACCGTGCCATTCATAAATGGTGAACCGGGATGATGGCGCGGCCCGACTTTCACTCCGGCGTGATTGGCCGGCAGCAGCGCACAGGTAATGCCGTAGTCGGTTTTAGTCTTATCGCCGAGTAAGCCTTCCGGATCATACAGTTTAAAAGCCAGACCAATCACGGTGGCAATGGGTGCCAATGTAATCCATCGTTTGGAGAAATTCATTTTCAGACCCAGTACGTGCCGGCCTTCAAACTGGCCATAGCAGACCACGCCAGTATCGGGGATGGCACCGGCATCGGAGCCGGCTTCCGGGCTGGTCAGCCCAAAGCAGGGAATTTCTTCGCCTTTGGCCAGACCGGGCAAGTAACGTTTTTTCTGCTCATCGGTACCGTAGTGCAGCAGCAACTCACCCGGGCCTAAGGAATTGGGCACCATACAGCTGACCGCGGCGGTTAGGGAGCGTGAGGCAATTTTGCTCATAATCCGGCTTTGCGCAAAAGAACTGAAAGCCTTGCCGCCGTATTCCTTGGGAATAATCAGGCCCAAAAATCCATGGGTTTTAATAAACTGCCAGGTTTCAGGAGATAAATCTTTGTGCTTATGATGGATTTCCCATTCATCCAGCATGTTGCACAGCTGTTCCACTTCATTGTCTAAAAAGGATTGTTCCTCCGCACTGAGCGTAGGATAGGGATATTGCTCAAAGGTATCCCAGTTGGGCGCACCCATAAACAGCTCTTTTTCCCACCAGCTGGTGCCGGCATCCAGCGCTTCACGTTCGGTGCTGCTCATGCTTGGCATGGCTTGTGACAAAGCCTTATAGGCGGGCTGGGTGATGATTTTCATGCGCAAGGCATCCACCATCACAATTATGCTTAGCACAATTAAAGGAATGCCTAAAATTAAGGACCAGGGATTAATAAAGGCAGAGACAATACTGACCGCGATCAGGGTCATGGCACCGCTGTTGCGTGACAGCTGAAAATAGAAAATCGCCCACAGTGTAAAAACAAGAATGACGATACTGAGTATAAAAAGCATTATTGTATTTCTCCCGGCTGCTACAGCATCACCGTGCCTGCAAGGAAAAATGAAAGAAATACTGCTTCATTTTGTCTGAAGTCATCCGGTGGAGGCTGTTCTTGGAACGTCGGTATCGTTTTTTTAAATATCAAGACCATCAAAACGATTGCTAAAAACAAACTCTATAGATGAGATTGGTTGAAAAATGATCGCTATTCAAGTAAGAACGCGCAACGAAATGTGAAGATAAGTAAGGGTTTAGCAGCTAGGTCAAAGAAGGATAGAAATTTATTTCTGATTTGAATAGGGTATTTTTTTAAAGACGAGCCGTATTTGGGTCTAAGAGGAAATAGATGATCTCTCTGGGCTAAAAATTCTGATCCGAGGACGATGTAAAAATTTAAGTAAAAGATGACCTTGTAAAAAAGCCCCGAATCCGGGGCCTTGTTTTCTAAGCTTAGTTTTCTCAGCTTATGCTTCGATGGTTTGTACACTAATTTTCTTGGCAGGATCAGTCTTGCGACGTACTGCTGGAACTGGCTCGCCGTAGTATTGACGGTCTGCAAAATAACTTGAACGCACCATTGGTGCAGACCAGATATTTTTAAAGCCCAGTTTGCGGCCATGTTCTGCATAACGCTCAAATTCTTCTGGTGTTACAAAGCGGTCAATTGGTGCGTGCTGTTTTGATGGCTGTAAATATTGGCCAATGGTCACATAATCTACATCATGTGCTCTCAGATCATCCAATAATGAAATCACTTCTTCTTCAGTTTCACCAATACCCACCATCAGGCCACACTTGGTTGGAATTTCTGGGCAGTATTCTTTAAACATTTTCAGCAGGTTTAAAGAGTGCTGATAGTCTGAACCTGGACGCATGGCTTTATATAAACGTGGCACGGTTTCAATATTGTGGTTAAACACATCTGGCGGACATTCAGTCATAATGCGCAGCGCAATATCCATACGGCCACGGAAATCCGGAACCAGAATTTCCAGCAGGGTATTCGGACTTAAGGCACGGGCTTCTTTAATACAGTCAACAAAATGCTGTGCACCGCCATCAAGCAGGTCATCACGGTCTACCGAGGTAATGACCGCATATTTCAGACCCAAGTTGGCAATGGTTTCAGCCATATGACGCGGTTCATCCGGATCAAGTGCATTCGGACGACCATGGGCAACGTCACAGAACGGACAGCGACGGGTACAAATATCACCCATAATCATAAAGGTTGCAGTACCACCACCAAAACATTCTGGCAGGTTCGGACAGGCTGCTTCTTCGCAAACGGTATGCAGTTTTTGCTGACGCAGTGTCGATTTGATCCGTTGAACTTCTTCTGGTGCCGCCATCTTGACCCGAATCCAGTCCGGTTTGCGCGGCGTTTCAACCGTAGGCACAACTTTTACAGGAATACGAGCGACCTTTTCTGCGCCACGAAGTTTAACACCCTGTTCTGGTTTACGGTTTTCAGACATATTCAACTTTTCCACTGTTTTGACGGGGGAGATATTCGAAAAATAGCGCCTCCATTATAACGGACTTGGGTGCAAATAGGAAAAAAACGATATTCATTTAAAAAATGTGGCTATCACGCAATATATGCTAGGTAAATACAGAAAATCATGATGTTTTCAGTCATAATATGCATATGAGATATAAACAGAATAGATTAGTTTAAGGAGCGTTGAATGCCACGTAAAAAAGAGGTGGTTGCCGGAACTTTCGTTAAATATGATGCGGTGGTCCTAGGTTCTGGTCCTGCAGGTGAAGGCGCAGCAATGAAACTTGCCAAATCAGGCATGCGTGTTGCTGTGGTGGATATGCGTGAGCAACTCGGCGGTAACTGTACTCACGTGGGCACAATCCCAAGTAAGGCGCTGCGTCAGACGGTATCCAGTATTATCCGTTACCAGCGTGATCCGATGTTCCAGAAAGTGGGCGACTGGAAACAGTTCACCATGAAACAGGTGCTGCGTAATGCACATAAAGTGATTCAGCAGCAGGTCGATACTCACTCACGCTTCTATGACCGCAATAAAATTGATATCTATCACGGTCGTGCCTATGTGCAGGACAAAAATACCGTGCTGGTATTCAGTCCGGAAGGCATTAAGGAAACCCTGATTTTTAAACAGCTGGTGATTGCAACCGGTTCGCGTCCGTATCGTCCGGAAATTTTAGATTTTAACCATCCACGTGTATTCGATTCAGACAAGATTCTGGATCTGGATTTCTCGATTCAGAAAATCATCATTTATGGTGCCGGTGTCATTGGCTGTGAATATGCCTCGATCTTCATTGGTCTGGACCATAAAGTCGACCTGATTAACACCCAGCATAAATTGCTCAGCTATCTGGATGATGAAATCTCCGATGCCTTGTCCTATCACTTGCGTGAACAGGGCGTGTTGATTCGTCACAATGAGCAGATTGATCATTTGGAAACCTTTGATGATCACGTAGTGCTGCATTTGCAAAGTGGCAAGAAAATCAAAGCCGATGCCATCTTGTGGTGTAACGGCCGTTCAGGCAATACCGATGGTTTAGGCCTGGAAAATGTTGGCTTAAAACCAAACAGCCGCGGTCAGCTGACGGTAAATGAGCAATATCAGACTGAAGTAGAAAATATTTTCGCTGCTGGTGACGTGATTGGCTGGCCATCTCTGGCGTCTGCTGCCTATGACCAGGGTCGCTGTGCAGGGGCCAACATGAGTGGCGAAGAAAATGTGGCACCGGTGACTGATATTCCAACCGGTATTTATACCATTCCGGAAATTTCTTCAATTGGTAAGACCGAGCAGGAACTGACTGAAGAAAAAATTCCGTACGAAGTGGGTCAGGCTTCTTTCCGTCATCTGGCACGTGCGCAAATTACCGGTGATACGGTTGGTGAACTGAAAATTCTGTTCCACCGTGAAACTTTAGAAGTATTAGGTGTACATTGCTTCGGGAATAACGCGGCAGAAATTATTCACATTGGTCAGGCGGTAATGAACAGCCCGAACAATACCATCAAGTATTTTGTAGAAACCACATTTAACTATCCAACGATGGCAGAAGCCTATCGTGTGGCGACCTTAAATGGTATGAACCGTCTGTTCTAAGCGGTTGCTCATACTGAAAAACCCGTAAACACAGTTTGCGGGTTTTTTATGGTTAGATAAAAAGGATAAATATCCTGCAGTCAAAGTCCTGAACATCGGTGCATATTCAGTATCTCTAGTTCAGTTCCTGCTTAAAAAGGTCGGCTTCCGGCAAGGCTGATACGTTTTAACAAACGGCGCTGCTCGGCTGGAAATGGACGGCGGGAATGCAGGGTAGCCTGATTATCCCAGAACACAATATCACCGACTTCCCACTGATGCTCATAGGCAAATTCTGGTTGAAGCAGATGGGCACGTAACTGGGCAATCAGTTCGCTACCAGCCTGATCTTCATAGTTTTCCAGTTCCACTTCGGTATGGGTATTGAGCCACAAGGCTTTACGCCCGGATTCTGGATGGGTGCGCACCAAAGGATGTGGATAGGCATAGCTTAAAACCGGTTGATCTTTAAAGCGATACAGCGGACTGTTGCCATAAACGCCGTCTTGCGACGAGGCTTGGGTTTTCTGCCGGCGAACAAAAGGGTTGTAAGTAATTAATTGTAGCTGGTTGATATGTGCCTGAGTGTCGGCATCTAGGGCATTATAAGCTTTGATGGTATTAATCCAGCTGGTCTGGCCACCATTTTGTGGCAGTTCAATAGCATAGAGCAAAGAGCCAAAGGAGGGCAGCGGTGTCCATTGATGATCGGCATGCGGGCTTAATTCACCATGACCAGTATAATCGCCTTGTCCTACTGCATTGGAAACAGGCACGATATCGGGTGGTACACCGCTATCATCCTGCGCGGCCAGTACAGGCGTGTCGGCAGCGGGACGGAAAATTGAACCGAAATAGGTGGCAAAGGCCAGATACTGTAAATCATCCAGCTGTTGCTGTTTGAAAATTAAAACTAAATGTTCTGCCAAGGCCTGTTTCAGCCGGAAAATGGTTTCACCCGATTGAGCCTTGCGCGCATCTAATCCATACACCACCGCACCAAGAGCCTGGTCAGTGTGTGGAACAATACGGATTTCGCTGCCGTCCTGAAATTGATCGGCCTGATGCCAGCGCGGTGCATCATGAATGGCTTGGGAAAGTGGGGTCAGACTGGTCATGTTTAAATTTTTCTCTCAGTGTTATTGCCTCAAGAAAATTTAGAAAAAACCGCAGGCCAAATAAAATCAGAAGAAATGCTAAACTTATGAAAAGGCTATAAAAATAATTAAATATATGATTTATATTCTTTTAATTAAAACAGCAAACCAAATAACTGAATTTGCTGTTTCGGGATTTGCTGTTGATGCTGCGAGTTTTTAAACATCAATGTGCACAAAACGCCTGATTAAAGTATTCAAACAGCTGCGGGGTTTTCATCCATAACAGCAGCGATAAAATAAAAAAGCTGATGATGCACAGGCCAATCAGAATTTTTAACAGCGACATTGAATTAGTCATGCACCACCGCCTGTTCATTCACAAAGAAATGTACCCAGACGCCAAAAGCACTTAGCGCAATCGAGAACATCCAGATGGCATTATAGTTACCGGTTAAGTCATGGTTCAGGCCACCCAGCCAGCCACCGAGGAACGAACCAACCTGATGGGTGAAGAATACAATCCCACTGAGCATGGTCAGATATTTCACCCCGAACATATTGGCTACAATGCCATTGGTCAGTGGCACGGTCGATAACCATAACAGTCCCATAATGACACCAAAGCCATAAATTGTCCAAGTACTGAGCGGTAACAGTAAAAAGGCGATAATGGCAAGACCACGCAAGCCATACAGCCACATCAGTAAATGCGGTTTGGAATATTGGTCCCCCAGCCAGCCAGCCGTATAGGTGCCGACAATATTGAATAAACCGACTAAAGCCAGGAAGATGGTGCCGGTGGTGGCGTTAAACCCATGATCAATTAAATAACCCGGTAAATGAATACCAATAAACACCACCTGAAAGCCGCAGACAAAAAAGCCCAAAGATAAAAACCAGAATGGCTTGTGGTTTTTGGCAATCACCAGAATCTGCTTAAATGTTAACGCCGGCTGCGGTTTGGTGGTCGCTGCATTCGGGTCGGTATACATCGGTGCTTTTAAAGTCCATGCCAAAGGAATTAGCAAGGTCATTAGAATGGCGCTAACCACCAGTGCACCTTTCCAGCCTAAATTCTGCAATAACAGCAGTGTGGTCGGCAGCATAATAAACTGACCGAAAGAACCTGCCGCACTGGCAATTCCCATCGCCAGACTACGTTTTGAAGGATGTGCAGCCCGGCCAACTGCAGACAGTAAAATCGGAAAAGAGGTGGCAGAGAGCGCCAGACCTAAAATTAAACCGGCACTTAAATTCAGCAGCCAGCCAGTCGAGCTGACCGCCATCAGCAATAAACCCAGTGCATATAAGGCTCCACCAACGGCGACCACAATTTTACTGCCATATTTGTCGGCAAAGGCGCCGGTAACTGGTTGTACCGCACCCCAGATCAGGTTTTGCATGGCAATGGCCAGACTAAAGACATTGTGCCCCCAGCCAAATTCATGGCTCATTGGCACCAGATACAGGCCAAAGGCATGTCGTACCCCCAATGACAGCGCCAGAATAATGGCACTTCCCATCAGCATATAAATCAGGGCTTTGGAAAAACGGGTATCTGACATAAAAAGTCCGGCAGCCAGGAAAGACCTGCTTATGTTAGTAGATTGCCGCGCGGGAGGCGATAGAATAAAAATTAAATAAAAGATAAAATTTTTTTATGGCTGCATCAAAAAAGACAGCCCGAAAGGCTGCCTGATGATGGACTAAAAAATTGAAGCCTAGAAACGGATACCAATACCGGCATAGGCCAGAATCGGATTCACTTCAATATCGGCCTTAGAACGAATAAGTTCGCCATGTGTGGCATCGGTCACGGTAATGGTGGTGTCATTTTGCAGATGTGCATAGGACAGCGAACCAACCGCAAACCATTTTTCATTAAAGTCATAAGTAAAGCCTGCTGTGATTACTGGAGCAAAGGCATCTGTTGCTTCAACTTTGACTTTAGGATTGGCTTTGTCATTCGGTGACCCATCTAGTGATGCTCCGGCTTTATTATCCAGAATATTAGCGATCATATGTCCTGCAGCAATCAGGTCTTTTTCAGTCTGTGGATTAATTTCCAGTTCATTAAAATAAGCATACATTAAGCCTACGCCAACATAAGGACGGAATTTATTTACGCCAGTCTTGCCAAAGTGATACTGAAATTCAAAAGCAGGCGTCCATGCCCGAGCTGAAGCGGCAGGGCCATGTGCTTCTAAATCCGTAATAAAAATATCATTGTCTAACTCAATGGAGCCCACAAGTGGGGAAGCTATAGCACTGAATGGAGCATATATTTTTCCCTTACCTTGTAAGTCTACTTTAGGTGGAATGCCAGCTTTCATTTCAAACGAAATATTATCGGTAAAAAAATAGTTGGTCATAATGCCTAAAGTGGTAACATCATCAGCCTCTAATCCAGTGCCTGGATTCGTCCAGTTCTCTAGGCCATAAACTTGTGCTGTACCGCTCATGAACGCAGGTAAGGTACTATCTGGATTGATGCCATTAATTAAATCAATTAACCAATTCGCTAAACCAGATGAATTTTCTACGCGGTTATCAATGACTGCCTGCGATGAAATTTCTCCAACGTCAGACTGTATTCCTTCATAGGCAGCAGTATTAACTTTGAATGGCTGCGCTTTACCTTGTGGCATCACATGTAAAGCACCCACTGATACAGAAAAACGTTTAAAACCATCACCATCTTGCAGGCTAAAATACGGTGAGGCATAAGAAACAGCAGGTAAGGCCAATAGCGTGCTGGCAAATAATAAGGTCTTCTTCATATAAGGGACTCCATGTCCAATTTGTTGCTCGTTTTTATAAGGGCCATTATTTAATAGTTAGATAAAGCAAGACTGTTGTTTTTGAAGAAGATTGTTTTATTACATTTGTAACATTCTTGAAATAACTTTGCTGCTCTGTGACTTATTTATGACTTGTGTAGCTAGAAATGGTAATACGGTTTTTAGGGATGAAACCTGAATATTGATATAAGTATTTGATTTATTTATTTTAAGTTGAAGTTTTAGGCGATAAAAAAGGCCACATCAATGTGACCTTTCTGACAATTTTTTTAGTTTTTACGCCAATGACAGCTTATGACTAGAAACGTGACAAGTCTTCTTCAGGACGTGCAGTCAGGACTTCCAGACCGTCTTTAGTCACTAAAATAGTGTGTTCATATTGCGCTGAAAGTTTGTGATCTTTAGTCACCACAGTCCATTTGTCGCCCAGTAATTTGGTTTGCCAAACACCCGCGTTTACCATTGGTTCAATGGTAAAGGTCATGCCTTCTTCTAAAATCATGCCGGTATCTGGTTGGCCATAATGCAGCACTTGCGGTTCATCATGGAAGGTTGTTCCAATGCCGTGACCGCAATATTCGCGCACCACACTAAAGCGCTCAGATTCGACATATTTCTGAATGGCATGGCCAATATCACCAATGGTCGCGCCCGGTTTTACAACTTCCATACCGCGGTACATAGCTTCCTGTGCTACTTTGCATAGACGGTTGGCAAGAATAGAAGTTTCACCACCAACGATGTACATCATGTTGGTATCGCCGTGGTAACCATCTTTAATGACCGTGACATCAATATTCAGGATATCGCCTTTTTTTAATGTCTTGTTTTCAGATGGAATACCGTGACACACCACGTGGTTTACCGAAGTACAGATGGTATGCTGGAAGGCTGGACGACCTGGGGCTGCACCATAGCCCAGGCAGGCTGGAATGGCATTTTGTACATTGACAATATAATCGTGACAAATCGTATCAAGCTCAAGTGTGGTTACACCCGGTTTGATATGTGGCTTGATCATATCCAAAACTTCCGCTGCCAGTCGTCCCGCTACCCGCATTTTCTCAATTTCATCTGCGGTTTTAATTAATCGACGAGGCGCTTGATAAGTACTGTTCATGATCTCTAAAAACTTTTGGAAATTTATATGTGACTATGGTATAAATAGCCGCCCATTTTATCAAATGCTTTTTCGTGAATAAATTTCGCGGGCATTGTGCGATGGGGCAACAAAATCCGCACATATATCGTCACATTACTCTGGGTGCCCTTTGGGGTGGAGAATGCGGATATATGGAGGCCTAACCCAAACTTTAAGGTAAAGAAAATGGCAGATTACAACGTAAGCATGCGCGACCTTCTACAAGCTGGCGCGCACTTTGGTCACCAAACTCGTTTCTGGAACCCAAAAATGCGTCAATACATCTTTGGCGCGCGCAACAAAATTCACATCATCAACCTTGAGCACACTGTTCCTGCGTTAAATGATGCTTTGAACTTCGCTAACCAATTAGCAAGCAAAAAGAACAAAGTTTTGTTCGTTGGTACTAAACGTGCTGCTTCTAACATCATCCGTGAACAAGCTCAACGCGCTGGTCAACCATACGTAGATCACCGTTGGTTAGGTGGTATGTTGACGAACTGGAAAACACTTCGCCAATCTATCAACCGTTTAAAAGATCTTCAAACTCAATCTACTGACGGTACTTTCGCTAAGCTGACTAAACGTGAAGCTTTAGAGCGTAGCCGTGAGATGGAAAAACTTGAACGTGCTTTAGGCGGCGTTAAAAACATGGGTGGTTTACCTGACGCATTATTCGTAATTGACGTTGACCACGAAGCAATCGCGATCAAAGAAGCGAAAAACCTAGGTATTCCTGTAATCGGTATCGTTGATACAAACTCTAACCCAGACAACGTAGACTACGTTATTCCGGGTAACGACGATGCGATCCGTGCAGTAACACTTTACGCTTCTGCTATGGCTGATGCGATCATTGCTGGTAAAGAGTACGCTCAAACCCAAGCAAATGCTCAAGCGAAAGGCGAAGAAGCTCCAGCTTCTGAGGCTTAATGCGTTTTTGACGCAAGCTTGTCATTTTTGCGACATGTGATGGTGGCAAAGTAAGCGTCATGTATGCAGGCGGCCCATGAGTATCCTCTGGGCCGTTTCTGTTCTAAAAAGAATTCATTTTCTACCGAATTAGGAGATTCACATGACTGCTATTACTGCAAGCATGGTTAAAGAATTGCGTGACCGTACTGGTTTAGCAATGATGGAATGTAAAAAAGCTTTGACAGAAGCGGGTGGTGACATCGAATTAGCGATTGACAACCTTCGTAAATCTGGTCAAGCAAAAGCTGCTAAAAAAGCAGGTAACATTGCTGCTGACGGTGCGATCACAATCGCTCAAGAAGGTAACAAAGCAATCCTTCTAGAAGTAAACTGCCAAACTGACTTCGTTGCTAAAGACGAAAACTTTGCTGGCTTCTCTGCGAAAGTTGCTGCTGCTGCACTTGCTGCTGGCGAAACTGACGCTGCAAAAATTGCTGAACTGAAACTTGAAGATGGCCAAACTGTTGAAGAAGCGCGTATTGCTCTTGTTCAAAAAATTGGTGAAAACATCCAGGTTCGTCGTGCGCAAATCATTGAAGGTGAAAACCTTGCAGTTTACAAACACGGTCTGAAAATCGGTGTTGTTGTTGCTTACACAGGTGAAGCTGAAACTGGTAAAGGTATTGCAATGCACGTTGCTGCGTTCAACCCGGTTGCAGTAACTGCTGAACAGGTTCCTGCTGAGCTGATCGCGAAAGAGAAAGAAATTGCTGAAGCAAAAGCAATCGAATCTGGTAAGCCAGCGAACATCGTTGAAAAAATGGTAACTGGTTCGGTTGAAAAATACCTGAACGAAGTTGTTCTTGAGCGTCAAATGTACGTAATCGACAACGAGAAGAAAGTTGCTGATGCATTGAAAGCTGCTAACACAACTGTTGCTCAATTCGTTCGCTTCGAAGTAGGTGAAGGTATTGAGAAGAAAGCAGAAATGAGCTTCGCAGAAGAAGTTGCTGCTGCTCAAGCTGCTGCAAAATAATTTATTTTGCGAAAAAGCCCCGTTTCGGGGCTTTTTTTATGACCAAGACAACAACAGGAAGAACAATGTCGAAGAAAACCAATATGGGCATTGGCGCAGTAATTGCGCTGCTGGTTGCGGCTTATTTAGGTATCGACCTGCAACCGCAAAACTCCGGTTCAAATACCTTCACTCAACAGCAGTCTGAAACCACACTGCAAGCTCCCGTTCAGGATGATACCGCCAAAATTGCCCAAGCCTTTCAGCAACGAAAAAATGATGTACAGGTACAAGCTACTGGTACAGTAGTGGCACTGTTAAGTGATGACAATGAAGGTTCGCGCCATCAGCGTTTTATTCTGGAACTTGGCAATGGGCAAACCTTGCTGGTTGCCCACAATATTGATTTGGCTCCACGCATCGACCGTCTGCAAAAAGGCGATACTGTCGAGTTCTTTGGTGAATATGAATATACCGACAAAGGTGGCGTGATTCACTGGACCCATCATGATCCGCAAAAACGCCATGTTGATGGCTGGTTAAAGCATCAGGGAAGCATCTATCAATAAGCCCTCCAGCACTGGAGCAAAATGCTTCCTGATGTGTAAGCGTCTTTAGGTTTGGACATCCAGATGCGTGGTGTGCTGGCGAGATTTCCAGGATGGTAAAATCTTGCCTAAATAGGCATCCATACACCAGAGCGGTCCAATCAGCAGGAATTGCAGATCTTTAAAGAACGATGGTTTTTTGCCTTCGACCTTATGGCCATAGAACTGTCCAATCCAGGCAAAAACAAACAGCGCAATATAAAAACCAACACCAACCGGTAAAATCCAGATTAACCAGGCCATCACCAGAGTCAGTGCTGCCATGGCCACGGCCAGTACCAGATCCAGGCGTGCATAAAAAATAAAGGCCAGCACCACTAACAGGGCAGTAAGCAGGGCGCTGAAATGCGCAATGATGCCAATAATGGAAAAATAGATGGTCGGTACACAGACCCAGTGAATCAGTTTATTGGTCTTGTTTTGATGACTTTCGCTATATTCATCCAGCCATTCTGAAATTGTTTTCATGCAGCACTCCTTTTGCATTATTTTTCTGAGTTTTCAAGAATGTTCTCACTATAAACGAGAAACAGAAAACGGTCAAAATTGGCCGGCAAAAATACCTGAAAATCTCAAAATGAGGGAAATAGGGAAATTCCTGTATAAAGGAATAGGGCTAAATGCGCATAGGATGCGTTTTAAGCGCAGAAAAAAATAAAAAGCTACCTAAGGATTCAAAAAGGATGAAAAGCACGCTAAGCGTGGAAATGAATGCAAATCTGTATTTTTAGAACAGATCATTCACTTTGATGACCAGATCAGCGTATTTAAAATCCAAAAAATGGATAGGGAAGTAAGCGTCTTTCCCTGAATTTGGGCATTAAAAAAGCCACCTGAGGTGGCTTTTGGGTCATATGGTGCAGGAGCTTAAACGGGTATTAGGAGTTTGGACCATCTACACGTTCAATGCTGACTTTGGCTACGCCGGCATTGGTAATGCCTAAACGTTTCGCAGCACCGTAAGATAAGTCAACTACACGGTTACCATGGAATGGACCACGGTCATTAACCTTAACGATTACGCTTTTGCCATTGTTCTTGTTGGTCACACGGATATAGCAGTTCAGTGGCAGGCTGCGGTGTGCTGCAGTCATGGCGTTCATGTCGAATGTTTCGCCGCTGGCAGTTTTACGACCGTGGAACTGACGACCATACCAGGAAGCCATACCAGTCTGGCTGAACTTACGAACAGTATTCGATGCTACGGTGTTTAACTTTTCAATGACAGAAGGCTCTTCTTCTGGGATTTCAATTTTTGCAGCGATGGTTTCGCGGCGGATTTTATCGCCAGAACGTTCTGTAATTGAAAGGCTATTTAAATTAGAGAAGTGAGTATTAAAGCTTTGTGCTTCTTTGTTCAGCACACGGGCAGCCAGGCTAGAACTTTCATTGTCGTTATTGAACGATGATGACTGTACCATTTCGGCTTGCGACTGACTTAAGGTAAATACCGTCGACAGCGCCAGTAAATATTTAATTGAAGAATGCATATGTTTAAAACTCCTGCAGCTTGATGCCGTGAATCAACCCTAAGTGGTTGATATAGCAGACATCATGCCTGTTATTTCACTTTTGCAACCATATTTGACGAAATGGATAATATTCATCGTTTACTAAAGGTGTCTAGTCTTTACACGGAAATAACGACAAAAAATACCAAACTTTTACCTCTTTTGGTTAAAAAATAACCAATATTGTAACAAAGTGTGTGAAAAATCGTTTTTGTGCGCAAAATCTCGTAAAAAAATCTTGACTTTGTAACTTTTGAGTAAAAATAAGTTCTTATCGACTGACAATTTCAGTACCCAATAACCAGAGTGCAGTGGCATACATACGGCTGCGGTTATAGGTGGTAATCACCTGAAAGTTTGGATAGGTGATGTAATAAATTGGACCATAATTTTCTTGTAATTGAATGACATTGACCAGATCGAGGTCATCAATTTTCACAATCGGATTCAGCGGACTGATGCCCTGATTTTTCAGCACACCATACGGGGTAGGCAAGGTTAGATCTTTGGCAATCACTGCATCTGGAGTTGAGCCGCTATAACGGGCAGGGAATGCAATCGGCTGATTACGCTGCCAGCCATGCTGGGCCAAATAGTTGGCAATCGAGCCAATCGCATCTACTGCTGAATTTCTTAAATCAATATGTCCGTTGCTATCATAATCGACGCCAAATTTAGGAATATTGCTTGGCATAAACTGCGGATAGCCAATTGCACCGGCATAGGAACCGACCACAGAATGGGTGGCAACGCCATCTTTATAGCTCCAGGCAATTAGTGCAGACAGTTCGCTCTGGAAATATTCGGCCCGGCGTGGATAGCCAAAACCTAAAGTGGCCAGCGCATCCCGGGTAATAAAAGAGCCTTTATTGGAACCAAAACCGGTTTCAACGCCTAAAATCCCCAGAATAATCGCTTGCGGCACGCCAAACTGCTGTTCGGCACGATTCAGGGTATCGGCATATTGCTGTTTGAAACGCACACCACGTTGAATGGTGCTTTCAGCCAGAAAATTGGTTTTATAGGCATACCACGGTTTGCTTTCACCGGGACGATTCATGATGTTGATAATATTCGGCAGATTTTTGGCACCGCTCATGGCGCGATCAATTTGCTCGGAACTGAGCCCATACTGCTGCATGGTTTTTTGCTTAAAGTTCGGATAGTCCGGATGGCTGAGGAAGTCATTGGCCTGAACAACACTGGATAAGGAAAGAGCACCAACAAGTAAAGAAAGACGCTGTAATTTTTTATAGAAATAACGATTCAACATATTGGTTCAATTTCCCAATGTATTATCAATTTAGTGACAAAAAGCAGATGGTGTTTAAAAATTAAAACAGGTTGAGCAAAAGTGTCGATTTAAAAAGACAGTTCACACAGGCAATTAAGATAACATTCATTCTGGCGCTACAGGCAAGCGCATATACAAAAAGTGACAAAGCCTGTCTAAAAAATGCGCGCTGTTTGTAACAAAGTTCAACCGAGGCTTCATCATCCCTTCTTTATAGAGAAATGTTGCGGGAAAAGTGGCATAAAAAAACCTGACCGGAGTCAGGTTTATTGAAGGTGTTTCTACTTATGCATGAAACAGGGTGTCGTGATATTCCGCCAGCGCGACCAGTTCATCTTTGGTCAGATTTGGAATAATTTTATCCACCGCAATATGTACAGCTTTAATAACCGCAGCTGAGCCAATATCAGCTGCTTTACGTTTGATCATGCCCAAATCGAGGGTTTTATTAAAGTCATTCATAAAATGACGCACAGTAGCTTCAGCAAACTGTTTATACAACTCGGCCAAAGCAGACTTGTTAATGTCATTGCCGGCTTTAATTTCGGCATAGGTGTTTTTTAGATTGGTCACCAGGCTGGCATCTAAACTTTCACCGACACGCGTATTGCCGTCTACATCTTTAAATAGGCTGCGTTCAGAAAATTCAATTGATTGCTTGACCACATCGTTCGGGGCTTTACTCAACAATTGCTTGAGTAACACCGCTACGGTGGATTTGACATAACCGGCCAGTTTTTCCGCAGTATCGCGTTTGTCACTTGGCGGGAAACGGCGGACAAGCTCGGTTAAAATGGCATCAATGATTTCATCATTAATCATTAATGCTGTTTTATCACGTAATGGATACAGCGGTTCGCTTGAATTTTTTTTCTGCTGCGCAGTTTGAATGGTATTTAAAAGTTCCTCGGAAGGAATAAAACCAAAAAATGGCATCTGTTAACCTCAATGTTTTTTTATTGTCGCGCTAAACGAATAGGGCGAGGCATCCATGTTAAATCCGATACACGACATGGATTAATGTCTAATCCGCCACGACGTGTATAGGTGGCATACACCATCAGTTTTTCAGGATTCAGGTTTTGCCAGATGTCGGCAAACATCTGTTCAACACATTGCTCATGAAAACCGTTATGCTGACGGTAAGAAATAATATAAGCCAAAATACTGCGATAACAAGGTTTTTTACCCTGATAGCGGATAAAAACTGTGCCCCAGTCAGGTTGACCGGTGACCGGACAGTTACTTCTCAGTAAATGTGAATACAATTGTACTTCGACCTGTTCGTCTTGCTCGGCATCGTGCTGTAATAAGGACGCATCCGGATGATTTTCCAGTCGGGTCGGGCTTAAGTCATCAATACATATGCCTTCAGGATGGCTAATTGCCAGATCATCGACAGATAACAGTTCCAGATTGACCTGTGCCTGTGCCGCGGCTGATAAATCCTGCTCGACGGTATTGATCAGCGCGTCTGTTGAAGCAAAGGTGCTAAAGTTCAAACTGTTGAAATACAGCTTTAAAGATTTCGACTCGATTAAATTTGGTGAGGTGGCAGGCAAGTGAATCCGGCCAATAGCAACTTGCGGAACGCCGGCTGCATTTAACCAAGACATCTCAAAGACATGCCACCAGTCTTTACCTTGTTGAACACCAGCCACATGCGCATATTTTTCCCGCGCTTCAGCACGCGCAATCGGAAACAGCACATCAGGTTGATAAGTTGTAGGGTACTGAGTGTCTTTACCCAATAAAGAATTTTCTACGCTCATTATTCACGCATTCCTGAACCACGGGAGAGTAAATGATAGGCAATGCCATATAACACAGCACAGCATAATGTAATCACGCCTAGGGAAACGGTCACGTTGACATCGCTATGTCCTAAAATGCCATAACGGAAGGCGTTGACCATATACACCACAGGGTTAATTAAAGAAAGGTTTTGCCAGAACGGCGATAATGCACTAATTGCATAGAACACACCACCTAAATAGGTGAGCGGTGTCAGCACAAAGGTTGGAATAATGGAAATGTCATCAAATGATTTGGCATAGACCGCATTAATAAAACCGCCTAAAGACAGTAATAATGAAGTGATCAGGACGGTATAAATGGTCACAAACCAGTTGGTAATGTACAGGTCGGTGAAAAACAGACTCATTAAGGTCACAATAATGCCGACCAGTACGCCACGACACACTCCACCCAGCACATAGCCCCACAAAATGGCATGTAATGGCACCGGACTCATGATCAGTTCTTCAATGCTTTTCTGGAATTTGGCACTAAAGAAACTAGAGGAGACGTTGGCATAACTATTGGTAATGACCGCCATCATGATCAGGCCGGGCACAATAAACTGCATATAGCTAAAGCCGCCCATTTCCCCAATACGTGAACCGACCAGATTACCGAAAATCACGAAATATAGACTCATGGTGATGGCCGGTGGTAACAGGGTTTGTGGCCAGATCCGCATAAAACGGCGGATTTCCTTATGAACCAGCGTATACAGCGCAACTCTTAATTGATTAAAGTTCATTGCGCGACTCCTGCAAGATTTTTCTCTACCATCTTCACAAATAATTCTTCAAGACGATTGGCCTTGTTGCGCATACTGCGCACCTGTACCCCTTGTGATTCCAGTAACTGGAACAGCTCATTCACGGTATGGGCCTTGTCCATAGTCACTTCCAGGGTCAGCGGATCGACCAGATTAAAACGTACCCCGATAATATCCAGATGAATGGGCTGAATCGGCTGAACTAGATCGAAAATAAAGGTTTCTTCATTCAGCTGGTTCAGGAAGCCTTTCATGGTGGTGTCTTCTTTAATCACACCGCGGTCAATAATGGCAATCCGGCGGCACAGCATTTCCGCTTCTTCCAGGTAGTGGGTGGTCAGAATAATGGAAGTGCCACTATTGTTCATTTCAATCAGGAAATCCCACATCGAGCGGCGCAGTTCGATATCGACCCCGGCGGTCGGTTCATCCAGAATCAGCAATTTCGGTTCATGCATCATGGCGCGGGCAATCATCAAGCGGCGTTTCATCCCGCCAGATAGCATTCGCGCTTGCGTGGCACGTTTATCCCACAGCCCCAGTTTTTCTAAATACAGTTCGGCGCGCTGCTGCGCCACTTTTTTGGGAATACCGTAATAACCGGCCTGGGTCACCAGAATATCAAAGGTTTTTTCAAAATGACCAAAGTTAAACTCTTGTGGTACCACGCCCAGACACTGTTTGGCTTGAGAGGGATGGGTATCCAGATTGTGGCCAAAAATTTCCACGGTACCCGAGGTTTTCTTGGTTAAGGAGCTAATGATACTGATCGTTGTAGATTTGCCTGCACCGTTGGGACCCAGCAGCGCATAAAATTCACCTTCAGGTACGGTCAAATTGATACCTTTTAAGGCCTGAAACCCGTTGCGATAGGTTTTAGACAAGTCTCTTAACGTCAATGCATCAGTCATGAAAATCTCGCATGGTGTAGGGAGAGGCTATTGTGAGCGATATTGCCCAATAAACCAAGTAATCTACCGGGAATTCTGCATCGTATATTTGGAACGATTGCTTAAAGCATAAGCATAAAAATAAAGAACTTATATATAGTTGCTTTACCTTGTGCATTTTTTTGTTATGATGTGCGACGCGCGCTCGTAGCTCAGTTGGATAGAGTACAAGTTTCCGAAGCTTGGGGTCGTGGGTTCGATTCCCGCCGGGCGCACCAAATTCTGATCCATAAAAAACTATAAAAATTACCAAGATTCAATCATTTAAAACTCTTTACTTCAGTTTTGAACCAAAATCCTTTCCATAATCTGGCTTGAATAACGAATGCTGAACCATCATCGAAGGGCAATGCTTATTGGTTTGCCTTTCTATCTGTGGTTAAAAAGTAGTCATAGGACTGCATTTTCTTTGTATTTTTATCTTTGTTCTGATTAAAAAATATCACTTTTAGGTTTTTACAGCCTCATCACCGGCAAAACAGAAACATCCGCTTTAAGCTTTACATGAGGACAGAAAGGCTGAATAAAAAATCTGTTTAATCAGAAAAATCTCGTCACTACATCAGATCAGTTTAGTAAAATATAGAAGCACCTAAATTTAAATAATCTATATGATTTTAAAATGTTTTTTCTTTATATGACTGGCATTGAGATGGCATATTAAAAATAAGCATAACTGTCGGATGAATTCGCCATAGCCGGAAGCGATTTTTCAGCCTATAAATGTCGCAGGGTAAATTATTAAAACACCATAAGAGTCAGAACAATGGGTTATATCGTTAAATTAATTCCTGAAGAAGTCTATTTTGTGCCGAATGATCATGAAATTGGCATGACAGAATCGCGTGAAAAAGCAATTGCAGAGGGTCTGTTTTTTGAATATGCCAATGCGCGGGCAAAAGTCAGGCTGTTTAATAAAGACCTGGTTGAAAATATTGATTACATCATTGAATCGACCAGCAAAGATCCGGTGCAACTTAAGTAAAGCTAGACATAATCCAAGAAAAATAGTCAAAGAAAAAAGGACGCTGAATTGAGCGTCCTTTTGATGAATAGGGGATCAATGAGTCGTATCTAGCTTATTCATTATGGATGATTCGGTTCCTGATACACAATCAGGGCCGTTAAAATAGGAACTGCGAAGGCTGGAATTAACAGCATAATCCAGTACTCGACGCTTGGCATGTTGCTCAAGAATTGATACACGATAAAACCTAGACCTAAAACTGCAAACAGGCAGAATGCAAACAGAATAATAAATTTTTGCATCTTCAATTCCTCTTTTTAATTTAATGTCTCAAGTCCACTATAACGGATAACGCAGAATTTAGAAAAAGACTTATGTTTCATTCTGTTGCCGGCGATTATTTGCTATCAATCTAGCGATAGAGCAGGGTGAAAATGAGAGCAGATGCGCTGAGAAAAATAAGGCTGAATTTCACGACAGCAATATAATAAGCCTGATTAAGTTTTGTTCAATAGGCTTTTTGCTATACAAATGCTGAGAAATGTTAGAAGGCTTGCCAATCCAAGCCGAAGGGGACTATAGTGAACCTACAGTAGGTCGCAAAACAAAGACGCTACGATGTAGTTGGACGGATCAATGACAGCTTGTTGAGTTTGTAACTCCGGTTCAAACAATAGATCTAGCACTAGCCTTCCAACATAAAAAAGCTCGCAGCAATGCGAGCTTTTTCTTGCTTAAAATCACGATGAATTGAGCGTCACATTGAGCAAATTGTTAAGAATAAGAAAAATCGGATAAAATGTTAAACCATAAAAATCAATAACTTATTTTTAATAATACTGACCTAATAAAGCATAGAATTAACATTGTCAAACAAATTAACAACTCTGTTTAGTCAAACTTGAATCAGCTATGCTATAACAAATTGTCTTCAAGAAAACCAATGATAAGAGGAAATAACCATGAGCCAATTAATTGATATTAAAGTAGAAGATCAGTATCAGCACCGTTATGATGCCAAAGCACAGCTGCGTCAGATTGCTGAAAATGCCAAAACAGCTGAATTGCCGTTATTTAAGAAAATTGACCATATTATTGTCGAGGATGAAATTATCCTGCCAAGTATTGAATTATTTTTTGAAAGCCAGAAGAGCAATAATATTTATAAAATTATTGAATAGAAAGAAACTTAGCATTTGCTAAGTTTCTTGTTTTAAGCTGGCCTAAGCGGTTTCAAACTGATTCAGCACATGCGCCAACAGTTGATAAAGCGCCAGACGATTTTTATTGGCCTGCTCAACTTCTGTTTTATTTAAGCGGATTTCTTTTTTCAAACGACCTTGTGTACGTTGTTGTACACAGACATGCTGCGAAGATACCGGATCATTTTTAAGCGTTAATTGGGGGCCTTGATGATAATGAAACAAGGCATGCAAACATTGATCCAAGCTCGGATAAAAATGAGAAATGGTTAAGGCGGTGAGGTTCGCAGACTTAGGGATATGCCGACTCATACGTCTTTACTCTTTATTTATAAGTGACCTGATTCTAAAAGACTTGTGCCCATTTTGCATGCATAAAGTTGTAAAAAGCGATGCTTGATCTTCAAGGACTTCAAAACAGGTGATGATTTCACTCTAACCGCTTTAAATCAGGCCGACATCAACATCGTATTTATGGAACTCCTGCAAAATATTGCGCAGCATCTGTTGGGCGGTTTCATCTGTGGCGTTCAGGATGATTTCCTGATTGCGAGTGCTGTCGAAGCATTCAATCGCCTGAATCAGCCAGCGCTGTTCATGTTCGGTGCTGTGAATGATGATACGGCGGGGCTGTAACTGTGCGGAAACCTGACGTGGAATGACATGGGTAATGGCCAGCTGAATCTGCTTGAGTTCGTCTTTAGGACTTAAAAAGGTGATGACCCAGTTACCAACTTTGCTGAGTTGCATCGGATTATCAAAGGGTTCAAATTGCAGGTAGTGCAGGGCAGACATGCTTCATTCCCAACAGAATACAGAGCTGTTGTTATGCCGTGCTGTGGTCAATCTCACTATTGGTCTTAAGTCTTAGTGTTTTAAGAAAGGATTGCTTATTTTTAATTGTTTTTCTAAAAGCTGAACAATAACCGCTATTTATAAAGGTTTTTAGCGTATATAAAGAAAATTCTTAGATGAAAAAAGACTTAAATCGAAGCAAAATTATATGAATCTTCAGGTGCTTTGCAGGCTCTGCAGCGAAAAGTTAATCTGCTGTAAAGCATGGTTCAGTTCTTTTGGTGGCAAACGCGATTCCTGTAATTCGGTAATCCACTGCATTTGACACAGTTTCAGGCTACGAATATCTGGTGCGGCCTGAATGCGGAGAATAAGCTGCTTGGCCATTAGTCCACAATAGCGCTGTAACAAGCTAGCCATTAATTGCTTGGTGTCTTCAAAGCTCAAGGCAACCAGCGGTTCTGGCTCTGGCTCCACTTCTGGTGGTACTTCAATTTCCAGGACCGGAATTTCTGGAGCAATCGCGGCGGGTTCGGCTTCAGCCACTTTGGCCGCTGAAGACGGGGCAATAATATGTTCGACCCATTTTTCCACCAGTTTTGGTACCGGCGTATTTAAGGTGGTTTTAATTTCTGAACGTAGGGTAGAGGCTGCTTCACTTTGCGGTTCGGCTTGAGCTGGCACCAAAATTTCTGCTTCGGCTGGCTCGGTCGCAGCAGAGCTGATTAAACCCATCTCCAGCAATTGTTCAATTAATTCTGGCGTAGCAATACGCTGTTTAAACTGGTCGCCCAATTGCTCGAAATCTTCGGTTCCAATTAGCACCAGAAGACGGCGTTGACGTGCATTCAATTGCCGCTGGCGTTGTTGCAGGGCGTCAATGCCCAACTGTGTTTTATGATAATGAATCATGCCTTAATTTATTCCCCAAATAAATTAAGGCTGACTATAAAGAATGAAAATTACACTAATATGAAGGGTTTATGACATTGTTGGGCTTAGAGTGTGACGATGTTGGCGTTCTCAAGGGCTTTTCTTAAATAAGGGTCAAGTTCATCCTGACGCAGCAACCATTGGATATAATCATTTGGTAAATCGGCAATGGCCGTACCACGATGCTTACCAAAACTCATGACGCGTGGAATACGGGCGTCTTCAGATGCAGCATATAAGGCTTCAATACTGTCAATTTGCAGATGATGCACAATATGCATCAGGATATTGGCGGTCAAAATAATATCCATATCGGCCCGATGGGCTTTTTTAATCATATCGCGGGCTTTTTCGCTGCCTTTGCTGATCATGTAAATTAAGGCAGAAATGTTGTGTGCTTCAACATCTGGCCAGACCAGACGCGCCAGAGCAAGGGTACAAATCGCCTTAATATGAGAAGTATCAACACCGCATTTTTGAATAGCGCGAATGTCATAATCAATATTGTGACCAATGATATACAGCGTTTCTTCAGGTAGGCAGAAGCTGGTGTAATGCGGCTGATCAATCAGGTCGGATTCCAGAATATGATGCACGGCCATCGCGGCATAGGAAATTGGTTCATCGACCTGATAAAACTGGTCAAAAATTTGCGATTTATCCAGGCTGATTTTGCCCTGTTGTAATTGAATGGGCGCATAGGCAACTTCGATCGGATAACCATTCAGGGTATGGGTTTCAGTGTCGAGAATAATCGCGTGCATGTGCTCATTCGCTTGTTAAGGGATTTAAAAAGCAATCTAACACTATCATGTTGAAAGTTACAGGGCTGTCGGGCGAATAATCGGCATTTGTGGGCCGTTCAGCTTATCTATTTTAAAGATAAGTGACTCTATTTTAATACATACACTTATATATTAATTGCACTGATATTGCCTGAGCGCAGCAAACAGCGTAAAAGTGAAAATTGCGAAGGACGCAACTTTAGAATAATACCTGTATAAGGATAATCAGATGAGAAAAATATGGCTTAGCGTGGCGTTGGCCAGCAGCAGTTTATTTTTAACGGCATGTAATGATGACAATGACAACAGCGCAGTCATCATTGATGATGGTATTCCGAAGCATAATATTAGCCAGCCAGTAGTAAAAGCTGAACTTTATTTAGACCAGGATTCCAATGCGAATATGGTCTTACAGTCGGTTAGTGCTTCACAAACCTTGATGACGTATAAAATGCTAGGAGTGAATGGGCAGGAAACACAAGCTACGGCCTTGCTGTTTGAACCCAATCAGCCTAAACCGGCTGGTGGATGGCCCATTGTGGTCTGGGCACATGGCACCACGGGCGTCGCCGATATTTGTGCACCAAGCCGTCAGGGCCTGAAAGGCAATGAATATTTTATTGAGCGCCTGCTGGCTGAAGGTTATGCTGTAGTCGCTCCAGATTATGAAGGGCTGGGCGAACCGAGTGGACAAGAGTTGCATCCGTTCTTGAATTTAAAAAGTCAGGCTTATTCCATTACCGATGCGGTTGTGGCGGCACATCAACATTTCAACAATAGCACTGAAACACGCTGGACCGTGGTCGGTCATTCCCAAGGTGGACAGGCGGCTTTAGGTGCAGCGCAATATGCATCCCGGGCGCAATTAAATTATAAAGGTGCGGTAGCCATAGCACCGGCATCTTCCCTGAGCATGATTCTTAGCGGTGGAGAACAGCAGGCAGCAGTAGAACCGGATCTGAGCAAAAAAATACAGATTCTGGCTCCATTAGATACTTTCACTGCATTAATTACGGCAGGTCTTAGAAATAGTCATCCAACCCTGCAATAGTCTGAAGTGTTCAAGAACCCGACAGACCTGCTCGCGGCAGAAGCCGAGTCGCTGTGTAATGCCGATCTTGGCGCAGCATTTGGTGGAGAAATGGTGAAGTATGCACAAACCTATGGCAACTTGGCCGCTTATCCACGTACCCAGACCGACTTTATGACTACGGTTCCTGAAATTAAAGATTTCCTGACTCAGGAATCACAGCCATTAACCGTTAAGATTTCAACGCCTGTGTTTATTTATCAAGGCTCTGCCGACCCGACCATTCCAAAACAGGTCACTGATTTTCTGGTACAGTCTGCACGCCAGCAGGGAACCAGAATTCATTATGTCACCGATCAGGACTTACCTATAGATCAGAAATGGGATCATGGCTCTGTATATGTCGATAATTGGGATGAGATTGTGGCAGATGTGAAATCGATCATGCCTACCCAATAATTTTTTCAATTCCGGTAAAGATAGAATTAATGATATAGCTCATGTTTTTATAAAAACATGGGCTATTTTTATGCAAAACTGATTAAAGTTGATGGGTAAAAAATATAAAGTTCATGTTACAATATGCGCCAATCTTAGCACGGCTTAAAAGCCCTACATGAATAGGACCTCGCTAATGTTTGCCAATATCTCTATTGCTGACTTTGATCCAGATTTAGCTCAAGCAATCTCTAATGAAGATGCGCGTCAAGAAGCGCATATTGAGCTAATCGCTTCAGAAAACTATTGCTCACCTGCAGTAATGGAAGCTCAAGGTTCAAAACTGACCAATAAATATGCAGAAGGCTACCCAGGCAAACGCTATTACGGCGGTTGTGAATATGTAGACGTTATTGAACAATTGGCTATTGACCGTGCTAAAGAACTCTTTGGTGCTGACTATGCTAACGTTCAGCCGCACGCAGGTTCTCAAGCAAACTCTGCAGTTTACTTAGCATTACTGAACCCGGGCGACACAGTTTTGGGTATGAGCCTGGCTCACGGTGGTCACTTGACTCACGGTGCAAAAGTTAGCTTCTCTGGTAAAACATATAACGCGGTTCAGTACGGTTTAAACCCTGAAACTGGCGAAATCGACTATGAAGAAGTTGAACGTCTGGCTTTAGAACATAAACCACGCATGATCGTTGCTGGTTTCTCTGCATACAGCCAAATCGTAGATTGGCAGCGTTTCCGTGACATCGCAGACAAAGTAGGCGCTTACCTGTTTGTGGATATGGCACACGTGGCTGGTCTGGTTGCTGCAGGGGTTTACCCGAACCCGGTACAAATTGCTGACGTCACTACAACCACTACCCATAAAACACTACGTGGTCCACGTTCTGGTTTAATCCTGGCTAAAGCCAACGAAGAAATCGAGAAGAAATTACAATCTGCTGTGTTCCCAGGCAACCAGGGTGGTCCATTGGTTCACGCGATTGCTGCAAAAGCAATCTGCTTTAAAGAAGCAATGGCGCCTGAATACAAAGCCTATCAACAACAAGTTGTGAAAAACGCACAAGCGATGGCTGAAGTGTTAATCGAACGCGGTTACGATGTGGTATCTGGCGGTACGAAAAACCACTTGTTCCTGTTATCTTTAATTAAACAGGACATCACCGGTAAAGATGCGGATGCTTGGTTAGGTGCTGCTCACATCACTGTGAACAAAAACTCTGTACCAAACGATCCACGTTCTCCATTCGTCACTTCTGGTATCCGTATTGGTACACCAGCAGTAACCACACGTGGTTTCGGCGAAGCTGAAGTACGTGAACTGGCTGGCTGGATCGCTGACATCCTAGACAGCAAAGGGGATGAAGCTGTAATTGCTGATGTCAAAGCAAAAGTTGAAGCTGTTTGCGCGAAATTCCCGGTTTACGCGAAATAAGCCCGCACTTGAGAAAAAGCTCCCTCAAGGGAGCTTTTTTTATAGGTGCTAAAAAAAAATTGCAATTATTCAGCCGGATTAAATTCTGCTATAACAGTTGCATAGCACTTGTGAAATAGATCAATTATTTTTATTTTTGGCTGATAATGATAAAGGAACAAAGAATGGATAAACCGACAATTATTTTGTCTGAACAAGACTTGCACCGTTTAGAAACCATGCTTGAACATCAGTCTAAACTTACCCCGACCATGGAACATCTGGAAGATGAGCTGGCGCGTGCCGAAGTGGTTGCACCGCAAGATGTGCCAAGCAATGTGGTGACTATGAATGCCCGCGTGCTGGTGACCATCGCACCTTTCCCGGAACCAACCGAAATTACGCTGGTGTATCCGCATGACTTCCGTGGCGATAAAGGCCAGGTCAATGTACTGGCACCTGTCGGGGCGGCTATTTTAGGGCTGGCTGAAGGGCAGGAAATTGAATGGCCACAACCGGATGGTCATATTATGAAAGTCCGTATTGATAAAGTGTTGTATCAGCCGGAACGTGAAGGTGATTATTTATAATCTCCGCTGCGCGAAAAATTAAAGCCCTCAGTTGAGGGCTTTTGTGTCTTTGCAGTTTGGCTTAAAAATTTGATAAGTATGCGCGAAAAGGAGAGGATTCACTCTCTGTCATTGATCAGTAAAATATTGTTAATTTTAAATATTCCGCTTTTACTGCATTTGCAAAAAGCTACAGCTTGCTTTATATAAAAGTCTTAGTATAAAAAATGATTTGATCAAGCTGATGATGTTATGCCGCAAATAGATGTGTTAGAACCATTAACAGAGCTGGAGCTGAACCGGGATACCATTCTCGCGATCAAGCGTCATGAGCTGGTGCCGGTATTAAATGACCAGTACAAATTAAATCATTATGCCGATGCGCTCATTCAGTCGCAGGCAGTGCTGTTAAACGGTATTGATCCGCACATGACCCAGCAACTCAGTCAAACCATTGAAGAACTAATTCGCATGCTGGCGGATTCCAAAAAATATCTGAAAAAACGCAAATTTAATGCACTGCAAAAATGGCTGGGGATTGATCTGGAATATGGTTCCAGCCAGGTGGAATATTATAAAAAGTTGGACCGCTTACTCGATCAGGCCAATCATTTAAGCCAGAAATTACAGATTGAAATTCAGAAATCCCAGGCGCGTTTTCAGCAGTTACGTGGCTTAAGAGAGCAGATGGCGCAGCATATAGTGGCCGCTGAGGAGTTTTTGACTGAATATCCGAGTTTTGTGAAACATCAACATCCTTTAGATAACTTCTCGGAACGATTATCTAAAAAAATAAATACACTGCGCACACTGCAGGCGAGTAATGATATTGCCATTACCCAGATGCAGCTGAGCCAGCAGCTGTCATTTACCTTGTTGGACCGGTTTAAGGAAGCGCAGCAGGTGCTGATTCCGGCCTGGCAATATCATGTCAAACAAAGTCAGCAAAGCAGCTCGACAAGTGAGCTGGAAAAGCTTGATAATAGTCGGGAAAATCTGATTAAAACGCTAAAAAAATCACTCGAAAACAGCTCTAAATAGAATCAAATATAAGGTGACGTATGACCCATCCTGAACAGGTAAATGCTGTGGTGGAAGCCACAACCGAGGAAAATCAGCAGAAATTCCAGGCGCTCAATTTACAGGAAATTGGCTTGCAGCCGTCCGATTTCAATGAGGTCATGGCCGCGCGTAAAGAACTGGCCGACTTAAGCCATAATTCGGTGGCGGAATATGGGAAAAATATTGCCACCAAAACTTCGACTTATACTGATGAACTGCTTCATCTGGTGCAGAATAAAGATCTGGATGCGACCGGGCAAAAGCTGAATCAGGTGGTACAGGTGGCGCAGCAGTTAAATACCAGCAGTATTCTCAACAAATCGAAAAGTTCCGGTTTTTTTGGCAGCCTGATCAGCAAGTTTAAAGGTGCCAAGCAGAATTTTGACCAGCACTTTAACAGCACCAAAGAACAGATTGATGTACTGGTCAAGGAAATTGAAACCTCGCAAAACGGCTTAAAAACCCGTGTCGATACCCTGGATAAAATGTTTGAAGGCGTGCAGGAAGAATATAAACAGCTGGGGATTTATATTGCCGCTGGTCAGCTCAAACAGCAGGAAATTCAGCAGCAGATTGGCCAGTTAACCACGCAGGAACAGGACCAGAGTACCACCCAGAAAGTTTATGATTTAAATCATCTGGCCAATAATCTAGAAAAACGCGTCAGTGATTTACAGGTGTTGCAGCAATCGGCCATGCAGACCCTGCCAATGATCCGGATTATCCAGTCCAATAACCTGATGCTGGTCGACAAGTTTTATGCAATTAAAAACATTACCTTACCGGCCTGGAAAAACCAGATTAGTCTGGCAATTTCCTTAAATGAGCAAAAGAACAGTGTGCAGCTGGCCAACAGTATTGATGATGCCACCAATGAGCTGCTACGCCGTAATGCCGACCTGTTACATCAGAACTCGGTCGATACCGCCAAAGCCAACCAGCGTTCAGTGATTGATATTGAAACGCTTGAACATGTGCAAAACACCCTCATTAAAACAGTCAATGATGTGATTCAGGTGCAAAAAGAGGGAATGCAAAAGCGTGCCGAAGCAACCACGCGTTTACGTGTGCTGCAAGATAACCTGAATCATCTGGTGCTTGAATCAAGTTCGAGCGGTTCCAATCCTTCCTGAGTAAACTCTGGCTCGGGAGTATTGCAAACGTAAGGAGAATACATTGCCCTTAGATGATTATGCGGTACCGACCGAGCACATCAATAGCGGTGTGCTGGCGCTGAAAAAGCGCCAGCGCAATCTGATGTTGCTGGGTATAACCTCCAGCACGGTGTTCATTGCCTCCATTATTGCTTTTTTTGTACAGCAAGATTTTGTCTATGGCTTTTTTGGCCTGACCACACAGGTCGAACAGCTGCACATTCCCTTAAGTGTTGATGCAAACCTGGCGATTTTAGAGCAGCAACCGGATTATTTTCTGGGGCTGTTGTCCTGGTTTGGCTGGCTGTTTCTGAAATTATTGCTGTCGTTTATTGGCGCCTTTTTTGTGGTGCATTTTCTCAAGAAAATCCGCTTTTTCTATGTGCGCTTTCAGTCCTTTATCCTGAAGTTTGTCGGCTGGTTAATTGCCTTTATCATGCTGTGGTCAGGTCTGACCTATCTGCAATATGACCTGAAAAATGATGACTATGATGCGCAGCAAAAAATTGTCTATTACGACAAGCAGCTGGCAGAAAGTGAGCTGGCGCGTTATCTGGCAGATGCACCGCTGGATACACCCGTCAAATCCTATTTGCTGGCGCAAACCGCTTTGTTGCATCAACCACCGGATAAAGCCGCAGCCATTCCGCATGTGTTAAATCTGGTCAAAGCAGAGCAGCAGAATCCGGACTTTATTCAATATGGCTTTAAACCGGAACAGCTCTGGTCAATGCAGCAACAGGTCTATGGCAAAACCCTGACCCCAATGGCAGAAAGCGTGAATAAACAGGTGATTCAAGCCGAGCGTTTAAGCCAGTTTGTACAGATTCTGGTGATTGCAGCGGCGATTGTGTCGGCCATTTTCAGCCTGATTTTCTTTGTGTTGGCACAGAGTTTTAAAAAGCGAGCATTAAGAATTGAGCAGCGGATTTTTTAATGCTGATGATGAGGCTCCTGTGGGAGTCTTTTTCTGGTAGATGATTTCTATCGCGTTGTTACAATTTAGATTAATCTATCCATAAAAGATAATGATTTATAAAAACGATCATTAATATAAAAACAAACTGTTTTATCTATTTTTAAATTTGGCCTATGATAGCAGTATTGAAAAATTTGACTCCTTAGGAGACGTTAGCAATGTTAGATCAAAATACTACAGCCCAATTAAAAGCCTTGTTAGAACGCCTTGAAGGTCCAATCGAATTAGTGGCCACTTTAGATAGCTCTGACAAATCAGACAAAATCAAAGAACTGGTAACTGAAATTGCCGCCCTGTCTGATCAGGTGACTGCACGCTTCGATGGCAACAACAAACGTGCACCAAGCTTTGGTGTCGCCAAAGCCGGTGAGCAACCGCGTGTATTCTTCGCAGGTTTGCCAATGGGCCATGAGTTCACCTCTTTGATTCTGGCATTGTTACAAACTTCAGGTTATGCACCAAAAGTGTCTGATGAAGTGCTGGCTTCTATTAAAGACTTGGGTATCCAATCGGATTTCGATGTATTCGTATCGTTAAGCTGTCACAACTGTCCAGACGTGGTGCAGGCATTGAACCTGATTGCGATTTACAACCCGGGTACTACTGCTACCATGATTGATGGTGCATTCTTCCAGGATGAAGTGGAAGAACGCAAAATCATGGCGGTACCTATGGTATTCCAGGACGGTAACCACATCGGTCAGGGTCGTATGACACTGGAAGAAATCATTGCCAAATTAGACACCAACTCTGCAGCCAAAGAAGCTGAAAAGTTAAATGCCAAAGCGGCCTTTGATGTCTTGGTGATTGGTGGTGGACCTGCCGGGAACACTGCAGCGATTTATGCAGCACGTAAAGGCATTAACACCGGTATCGTGGCGGAACGTTTTGGCGGTCAGGTGATGGACACCATGGACATTGAAAACTTCACTTCAATCAAGAAAACCCAAGGTCCAAAATTTGCCGCTGAAATGGAAGCACACGTACGTGAATACGGTGTCGACATCATGAACCTACAACGTGTATCTGACATTAAAGGTGCAGATGAAACCGCCAATGGTTTAGTTGAAGTGACCTTGGAAAACGGTGCCAAGCTGGAATCGAAAACTGTGGTGCTTTCAACCGGTGCTCGCTGGAGAGAGATGAATGTCCCAGGTGAAGCAGAATACCGTACCCGTGGTGTGGCGTATTGCCCGCACTGTGATGGTCCTTTATTCAAAGGCAAACGTGTTGCAGTTATTGGTGGGGGTAACTCGGGTGTGGAAGCCGCGATTGACCTGGCGGGTATTGTTGAGCATGTGACGCTGGTGGAATTTGATACCAAGTTACGTGCCGATCAGGTATTGCAAGATAAACTGAACAGCTTGCCAAACACGACTGTCATCAAAAATGCACTTTCAACAGAAGTCGTGGGTGATGGTTCACAAGTGACAGCGCTGAAATATAAAGACCGTGCAACAGATGAAGAGCATACGGTTGAACTGGCAGGGATCTTTGTACAGATTGGTTTATTGCCAAATACCGACTTCTTGAAAGAAACAGCAGTTGAGCTGAGCAACCGTGGTGAAATTGTGATTAATGACCGCAACGAAACCAACGTCAAAGGTGTATTTGCGGCGGGTGACTGTACTACCGTGCCATACAAGCAGATTATTATTGCTACAGGTGAAGGCGCGAAAGCATCCTTATCTGCCTTTGATTACATCATCCGTTCAGGACAGTAAGCAGAATTAGAATAGGGCCTGAGTTCCCCAATACCCAGGCCCTATATGCGGTAAAATATCAAAAAATAGTTATTGTTTTTTTTACAGGAACTGAGATCGCTAACAGCTCAGTTCCTTTTTTTGTTGTACCCCAGTTTTAAGGGTGAAGCAAGTTTAAGTGCTTGAACTTCTCAGTCAGTTCTTCCGGGCTTTCCCGGTGTTCAGGATGCGGCACAATACATTCAATCGGGCATACCGCAACACAGGTTTGATGATCATAAAAACCGACGCACTCGGTGCAGCGGCTGACATCAATCTCGTAGATTTTGTCGCCTTCATAAATGGCATCATTCGGACATTCCGGCAGGCACATATCACAATTGATGCATTTATCGGTAATCAGCAGCGCCATGAGTTAACCTGCCTGATAGGCCAAGGATGATGCTGAAATATCAGCAGTCGAATTCGGTAAATTACGGATCAGCAGGGCATAGCGCATATCAACATCAGCCGGGACCGGAATTTCCACAATATGACCAGAGCCTTTGGCTTCCTCAATTGAATTGCCTTTTTTGTCTTTGATTTCGGTGAGGATAAAGCTGATATTCCCTTTTGTGGTCATCAGTTCTAAAGAATCACCCACGACAAAACGGTTTTTGACATCAATTTTAATGTAGTCGCCATTGCGCTCCAGCACTTCGCCGCAGAATTGCTGATGATCAAAACTGGATGAACCATTTTCATAGTTTTGATATTCGCTATGCACATGGCGGCGCAGGAAACCTTCGGTATAACCGCGATTGGCCAGACCTTCGAGCTGGGTCATCAAGGATGGATCGAACGGTTTGCCGGCTAAAGCATCATCAATCGCTTTACGGTAGATTTGTGCGGTACGGGCGCAGTAAAAATAGGATTTGGTACGGCCTTCAATTTTCAGTGAATGTACGCCAATTTTGGTCAGACGTTCTACGTGTTGTACCGCACGCAAATCTTTGGAGTTCATGAAGTAGGTGCCGTGCTCATCTTCTTCGGCGGCAAACATATCTTCTTCATTGCGTTGTAACAGCACCGGTTCATTAAACTGGTGCTGGGCTTGCATGTGGAGCGCATCAGCATCTTGCGAGCAACAGCCTGCGTCCAGATTTTTTACCGGAATTACATCACCGGTTTCATCCTCGGCGGCATCCAGCACTTTGTATTCCCAGCGGCAGGCATTGGTGCAGGCGCCCTGGTTGGCATCGCGTTTGTTCATATAGCCTGATAGCATGCAGCGGCCGGAATAGGCCATGCACAGGGCACCATGTACAAACACCTCAATTTCCATATCGGGAACTTGGGTTTTGATTTCTTCAATTTCCTCAATGGACAGTTCGCGCGACAGAATCACCCGGGTCAGGCCCATATTTTTCCAGAACTTGACCGTAGCCCAGTTGACCGCATTGGCCTGTACCGACAGGTGGATGTCCATGTGTGGGAAGTGTTCACGCACCATCATGATCAGGCCCGGATCGGACATGATTAGTGCATCAGGCTGCATGGCCACGACTGGCTCAAGATCACGGATAAAGTTTTTCAGTTTAGAGTTATGCGGCTGGATGTTGACCACCACATAGAATTTTTTGCCTAATTCATGTGCTTCTTTAATGCCAATAGCCAGATTGTCATGATCAAACTCGTTATTCCGGACACGCAAACTATAACGCGGCTGCCCGGCATACACGGCATCTGCTCCATAGGCAAAGGCATAGCGCATATTTTTTAAAGAACCGGCAGGAGAGAGAAGTTCGGTAACGGGATGAAGATGCATGATCAATCAAAAAGGCATAAAAAAATTGTGGCTTTATTGTAGGGATAAAATTTTTCGATTCAACCTAGTAAAAAACTCGGGATTATCAGGCACTCAGCCTGCTAGCGCTGAGAGATGAGCGGCAGCAGGCGAGAGGAAAAACGGTTAATTGACACGCTGACCGTGCTCATCAATCACCAGTTCACCATCTTCTTTACGAAAGGCCTTGAGCTGCGGCTGGGTCAGTAAATCCAGTACCAGTTCAGAAGGTCGGCACAGTTTAACGCCGCGTTCAGTCACCACAAAAGGACGGTTAATCAGCAGTGGATGTTGTACCATCAGGGCAATCAGTTCTGCATCGCTCAGATCACGCTCGGCCAATTGCAAGGTTTCATACGGCGTTACATTTTGACGGATCGCCTCGCGTACGCTTAAACCGGCCTGCTGAATCATGTCGGCCAGCACTTCGGCTGTTGGTGGATTTTTTAAATATTCAATAATTTCAGGTTCTTGTCCGGTATTACAGATTAAGGTCAAAGTGTTGCGCGAAGTGCCACAGTCAGGATTGTGAAAGATTTTAATTGGAGCCGCCATAGTGCTAAAACTCAGGTAAAAGAGGAATATTGCTTTTATATATGGATATGCGTATATTCGCAAGTATAAATATGGGGAAGCTGTATGAATCAAACTGATTTTTTTAAATGCCTGTCCGATCCGACCCGTCTGGATATTTTGAAACTGGTGCTGGCCAAACAGAATATTTGTGTCTGCGAGCTGACCGAGGCATTAAATTTAAGCCAACCTAAAATTTCCCGTCATTTGGCTTTGCTGAGAAATTTATCGGTTTTACTGGACCAGCGTCAGGGGCAGTGGGTGTATTACCGCCTGAATCCAGATTTACCCGAGTGGGCAGTGAGTGTGCTGAATATTATCGCGGAGCAAGATGTCAGTCCGATGAGTTCGCTGACTGCAACGCTTTCAAGTTATTGTGAGTAAAACAATGAAATTCCTCTTTTTATGTACCGGAAACAGCTGCCGCAGCATTTTATCTGAAGTGTTATTTAACAGTCGTGCGCCGCAAGGTTTGACAGCCTATAGCGCCGGCAGCAAACCGACCGGTCGTGTCCATCCTCTGACGTTAAAGACGCTGGAAAATCTGGGCCTGTCGACTGAAGGGCTCTCCAGTAAAAGTATTGATGACTGTGAGCAGTATCAGCCCGATGTGGTGATTACCGTATGTGATGCGGCCGCGCAGGAAGCCTGTCCTTTGTATTTGGGCGGCGCAATTAAAGCGCATTGGGGACTTGCCGATCCATCGCATCTGGATTTGCCGGAAGCGGCCAAGTTGCAGGCCTTTTTAGAGACAGTCGCGCATATCAACAAGCGTCTGGATGCACTGTTTGCGTTACAGCCTGAGCAGATGACCCGTCCCGAACTGATTGCTGCCATCAACAACATTTCCCATATCGAGTAAGTCATGGCCAGCACCCGCAAACTTTCCTTTTTAGACCGCAATCTGACGCTGTGGATTTTTATTGCCATGGCGCTCGGGATTGGCATTGGGCTGTATTTCCCGCAGGTGTCGAGCAGTCTGGACCAGATGAGCATGGGCAATGTCAATTTACCGATTGCCATTGGCCTGATTCTGATGATGTATCCACCGCTGGCCAAAGTGGACTATGCCGCTTTACCGCAAATTTTTCAGGATAAACGCACGCTGCTGTTGTCGCTGGTACAAAACTGGCTGATTGCACCGTGTTTGATGTTCGCACTGGCACTGATTTTCCTGCAGCATTATCCGGAATATATGACTGGCCTGATTCTGATTGGACTGGCGCGCTGTATTGCCATGGTACTGGTCTGGAATGATCTGGCCTGTGGTGATAACCAGTATGTCGCTGCCCTGGTGGCCTTTAACAGTATTTTCCAGATTCTGTTTTTCAGTACCTATGCCTGGTTGTTCTTAAGCGTGTTACCGCCTTATTTTGGTGTGGCCGGTCAGGTGATTGATGTCAGTTTCTGGACCATTACCCATGCGGTGCTGGTCTATCTGGGCATTCCGTTTTTGCTGGGCTTTCTGACCCGGCTGATTCTGGTGAAAAACAAAGGACTGGACTGGTATCAGCAGCGTTTTATTCCCAAAATCAGTCCACTTAGCCTGCTGGCGCTGCTGTTTACCATTGTCGCCATGTTTAGCCTGAAAGGGGCCGATGTGGTTGGGTTACCTATGGATGTACTGCGCATTGCCATTCCATTGACCATCTATTTTGTATTGATGTTCTTTGTCAGCTTCTTGATGAGCAAGTGGATGGGCAATGACTATCCACGTACCACGGCCATTTCTTTTACCGCGGCCGGCAATAATTTTGAACTGGCTTTGGCGGTGGCGATTGCAACCTTTGGTCTGGCCTCGCCGGTGGCATTTACCACCATTATTGGCCCGCTGGTGGAAGTGCCGGTGTTAATTGCCCTAGTGAGTGTCTCGCTGTGGCTGAAACGTAAATTTTATAATGGAACAGGTGGATGATGTCACTTCCCAATCTTGATGTAGACTTAATTGAACAGCCGAGTTTTGAGCAGGTTCAGGCCAGAGCATTGCCGCATCCGCCGCGAATTTTATTGCTGTATGGTTCAAACCGCGAACGTTCCTATAGCCGTTTGGCGGTGATGGAAGCCGGCCGGATTCTGGAGCACTTCGGTGCCGAAGTTAAAATTTTCCATCCCAAAGGTTTACCGTTACCGGAAGATGGCGATGCTTCACATCCTAAAGTTCAGGAATTGCATGAATTGCTGGCCTGGGCAGAAGGCATGGTCTGGTGCAGTCCGGAACGTCATGGTGCCATGAGTTCCATTCTAAAGGCACAGATTGACTGGATTCCTCTGGCTGCCGGTGCTATTCGTGCGACCCAAGGTAAAACTCTGGCGCTGATGCAGGTTAGTGGTGGTTCGCAGTCCTTTAATGCGGTGAATCAGATGCGTATTTTAGGGCGCTGGATGCGGATGATCACCATCCCGAACCAGTCCTCGATTCCGAAAGCCTTTTTGGAGTTTGATGAAGCTGGACGTATGCAATCTTCTTCCTTATATGACCGGATTGTCGATGTCATGGAAGAGCTGTACAAGTTCACTTTATTGACTCGTGGGCAGGCCAGCTATCTGACCAACCGTTATTCCGAGCGCAAGGAATCGGCTGCGGAACTGTCGAAACGGGTTAATCAGAAGTCGATTTAGGCGTTTCATCGGCCTCTAGCTGTTTTAAAATCTGGCAATGGTCGATGGTGGTTCGGGCATTGCAAGACTGCCGTAATTGCTGCAGTTGCAGCTGAAAATGCTGTAACTCGGCAATTTTGCTTTCGATCTGTACTAAATGATGATCGAGCAGTTCATTTACCGCCTGACAGTCCTGATCGGGCTGCTGTTCCAGTGCAATCAGGTTTTCAATTTCCTTTAAGGATAAATCCAGTGCGCGGCAACGTTTAATAAAAATCAGCCGTTTTAAGGTGTCATCATCATAATAACGATAATTATTTTCGGCCCTTAAGGTGGGTTGGATGAGCGCTTTCTTTTCATAAAAACGCACCGTGTCTGCACTCAGACCGGTTTTTTTGACCAAATCCCGAATCAGATAATGTGCCATGACTTGACCTTGGAGTTAGACCATAGTTTCTAATGAGCATAATACAGTCATAGAAAAATGCAACAGGAGGCTTTATGGCCTGTCAATGTCAGCCTGCACCGGTCAAACCCGATGGCCGTTTTCGTACTGCACTCTGGATTGCCCTGATTATTAATTTGCTGATGTTTGTGGTGGAACTGTTTGGCGGGATGTATGCCCATTCGGCAGCACTCTGGGCCGATGCGCTGGATTTCTTTGGTGATGCGGCCAACTATGCCATTTCACTGGCTGTGCTAGGGATGAGCCTGTATTGGCGCGCCACCGTGGCTTTATTAAAAGGCATTACCATGGCCACGTTTGGCTGTCTGGTGCTGACCAAAACGGTCTATAACTATATGCAGGGCATTCCCCCGGAAGCCATTACCATGGGGGTAATTGGTGGACTGGCTTTAGTGGCCAACGTGGTGGCAGCCGTGATTCTGTATCGCTTTCGTGATGGAGATTCCAATATGAAATCGGTCTGGCTGTGTAGCCGTAATGATGCAATTGGCAATGTTGCGGTGATTCTGGCGGCAGTAGGGGTGTTTGGAACGGGTAGTTTATTGCCGGATATTATTGTCGCGGTGATTATGGCAGGGCTGGGTTTAACTGCGGGTTATCAGGTGATTAAAAAAGCCTGGGCGGAGAGACGGGAAAGCCGAGCTGTAGATCAGTGTGCATAAGGACGTTGATATAACATCGAATTAATGGGCGATACAGAACTCGACTCATTGGGACAAATAAAAAACCGGTCAATCTGACCGGTTTTTTTAGTTCTGGAAAAGCTTATTTTTCCACGAATGCACGTTCAATCACGTAATCACCTAAAACGCCCATACGTGGTGATTCTTTTAAGCCGTGTTGATCAAGCAGCGCAGCAACATCATCCAGGAAGGCTGGGCTACCACACAGCATCGCGCGGTCAGTTTCCGGGTTAAAACGTGGTAAACCGATTTTCTCGAACAATTGACCAGATTCAATTGCAGTGGTGACACGACCTTGAGTATGGAAATCTTCACGTGTTACCGTTGGATAATAAACCAGTTTTTCTTTCGCGCCCAGTTCCGAGAAGAATTCGTGGTTTGGAATTTCGTTCAGAATCAGGTCCTGATACGCCAGTTCAGAAATATAACGTGTACCATGAACAACAATGATTTTTTCAAAACGTTCATAGGTTTCCGGATCACGAATCACCGACAGGAACGGTGCAAGACCGGTACCTGAAGACAGCAGGTATAAGTTTTTACCCGGATTTAAGTCATCGAGTACCAGAGTTCCGGTTGGTTTGCGAGAAACCAGCAGTTCATCGCCCACTTTAACTTTTTGCAAAATCGAGGTTAATGGACCATCTGGCACTTTAATCGAGAAGAATTCCAGCTCTTCTTCATAGTTGGCACTTGCAATCGAATATGCACGCATCAAAGGCTTACCATTCACTTCAAGACCGATCATTACAAATTGACCGTTTTTAAAACGCAGTGCAGTGTCACGAGTCGTTTTAAAAGAGAATAAAGTGTCATTCCAGTGGTGGACGTGAGTAATCTTTTCGACGTTAAAAGCAGCCATTAAAGGTCTCAATAAATTATCAAATTAGAACAGGTTGCTATTCTAATCTAAATTCATACTCGATAAACTGAATATATTTAATTGAGCTTATCAAAAAAAGTGATTATGACTGATCTGACCTTGCCCATTATCGGGATTATGAAATCTCCTTATAAAGAAAAGTTTGGCATCCCGCGGCAGCCGAATCTGGTTCAGGTCGAATCCTATATTGACATGCTGGAACCTTATAACGATTTGCTGGCCTTTGAGGGCATTGAAGCATTTAGTCATTTGTGGTTGCTGTGGCAATTTCATGACAATAAAAACCAGCAGCAGACAAAATTCCGTGCTCAGGTGCGGCCGCCGCGTTTGGGTGGTAACCAGAAAATTGGAGTATTTGCGACACGCAGTATGTACCGGCCGTCACCGGTGGGCTTGTCAGTGGTGCAATTAAAACAGGTGAAAAAAGTCGGCAAGGCAGTACGGGTTTATGTGACCGGGAGTGATTTACTCGATGGTACACCGATTTTAGATATCAAGCCTTATATCCAGTATTCTGATGCGGTCATGGAGGCGCAAAGTGGCTATGCGCAGGATGAGCCTGAACGTAAACAGGTGGTGTGGACAGAGCAGGCCGCTGTACAAAAACAGCAATTGTTGCAGCAGCATAAAATTAGCGCGCAGATGCTGAGTGAGCTGGAACAGGTGTTGTTTTTAGACCCGCGTCCGGCTTATCAGGAGGATGAAACCCGGCTCTATAAAATGCACTTTGCCAATATTGATGTCGGATTTCTAGTACAGCCAGATCAGGTGCTGATTCAGATGTTAGCGCTTAAGCCGGCTTAAACATAAAATAAGCCATCGCAATCAGCACCGCCATATGCAGAATTTGGGCCGGTGCAAAATACAAGGCAAAGCGTGGTCCGCCAATTAAAAAGGCATTCACGCATTTGGCCAGTGCATGTGCACCCAGACCCAAAATCAGCGCATAAAACAGGGTTAAATTGCTGGGAGAACCTTGGGTAATTACCGCGGCAGCGGCGGCGTGAATTTCAAATAAAGACGCCAGAAAGGTCCCGGCAATTAAACCGGTGCTGCCCAGAGCTTGATCCAGTCCGTAGACCATGGCTTGAATCAGGGTGAGCGTGACCACAATAATCGCGGCCTCTTTGAGGCTAAACATGCGGCTATCGGCTTCTTTGGCTTTTTGCTGTGAGCCGGTATTTTTTCTGAGCAGCCAGTAACCCACCGCCACCAGAATCACAATTGCCACTGCACTCGGTACCACAAATACCTTAAACCAAGACAGATTAATCCCCACAATAATAATCAGAATCTGCAACAGCGTCGCCACGCAGGACATGAGCGCCGCGCCCGCATTAATCTGGGCATCGCCGCGGCCGGAACGCACTTCCATGCCTAAACTGGCAATGGTGGCGGTACTGGACACAAAGCCGGACGCAATTGAGGATAGCATCAGTGCATTATTGGTGGACAGCAGGCGCTTGGCGATATGCGCCAAAGCCTGTACCGATAAAATCAGAATCAGCAGTTTTAAAATCACATAAGGATTGAGCACATTGCCCCATAAGGGGGTATCTGGCGTCAAAGGCAGGGCAATCAGGACCAGTGCCAGCAGGAACAGACCATCACGCAGCTCTGCTTCGGTAATCCATTTGCTGACAATGCCGTGCATCAGGTGTTTGGTCATGAGCAGACCGGTTAAAATAACCGCCAGACCAGCCGCCAACGGAATATTCCACAAACAGAGCGCGCCAATAAAATAGGTCATAATAAAGGCCAGTTCGGTGGTCGCACCCGGGTCTTCAACCTGATTTTTAAGCGAAAACAGCCCAACTCCGCCAATAATCACGGCCCCGACAATACCAAAAACTGGCCCTAGCAAAAAGCAGATCGCACCGAGCAAGGCACACACGGCAAAGGTGCGCACCCCGGCAAAATGATGGTTGGCTTCATTGTGCTTGCTGCGTTCACGTTCCAGACCAATTAACAGGCCACAGCCGAGTGCGGCTGCAAGCATAGTCATCAGCTCCTGAAAAGAGGTACTCAAGATTGAAGGGGCAGTTAAAAATTCCATCTTTATATCCCGCGGCAGTGGGGCGACGTCTCCATCATATAATTGATTCTGTGAAGATTGCTATGCGGAACTGTATGTTTAATTTGCAGGAGCTGCGCTTGATGCGTATCTGCATCAGATTTTCCAGTGGCAAAGGCAGGCGGGAAAAATAAACTCTGCTATAGTGTGCTGATGTTGGGGGAACAAAAACAATGAATTTTAATTTTGAAATTGATACCACCTGGTGTTTAGAGCAATTATTAAAAGATGGCCGGATCAGCGAACGCGATAAAATGCTGGTGCAGACCACGCATCGCCAGCGCGAGCAGCTGAAATGGCATCCGTTGCAATGGATTGCGCATTTTAACCTGACCGATCAGCAGCATCCCCAAACCACCTTGACATTGAATCGTTTATGTCAGTGGCTGGCAGAAAAGACCGAGCTGCCTTTTTATGTGATTGATCCGTTAAAGGCCGATGTGGCCGCTTTAACCGCGGTGATGTCTCAGGAATTTGCCCTGCGCAATAAAATTCTGGCAGTAGAGATTCAGCCCGATGCGGTGTTCATTGCCACTGATCAGCCGTTTATGACCGACTGGGTCGCCAATTTAGAACACAGTTTATTACCGCGTAAAATCCAGCGCGTGCTGCTGAGTCCAGAGCAGTTACAGCGCTATCTGGTGGAATATTATCAGGTCAGTCGTGCGGTCAGCGGTTCACAAAAAGCTGCGGCACATGACCGTGAAAATAAAGGCGTTGAAGCCTTATTACAGCTGGGCGATACCCAAAACCCCGATGCCAATGACCAGCATATTGTTAAACTGGTGGACTGGGTGTTGCAGTTTGCCTTTGAACAGGGTGCCAGTGATATTCATCTGGAACCACGTAAAGACAAGGGGAAAATCCGTTTCCGGATTGATGGCGTACTGCATACCATTTATAACATGCCGGCCAATACCTTAACTGCGGTCATTTCACGGATTAAAATTCTCGGCCGCATGAATGTGGCAGAAAAACGCAAACCCCAAGATGGCCGTTTAAAAACCCGTACCCCCAAAGGTCAGGAAACTGAATTGCGTCTCTCCACTTTACCGACGGCTTTTGGTGAAAAACTGGTGATGCGTATTTTTGACCCGGAAGTGCTGGTACGCAGCTTCCAGCAGCTCGGTTTTGAAGAACGTTTATTACAGGGCTGGCAAAGTCTGACCGGTCATAGTCATGGCATTATTCTGGTCACCGGGCCGACCGGCTCCGGTAAAACCACCACGCTGTATTCATCACTGAAGCAGCTGGCCACCGATGAAGTCAATGTCTGTACCATTGAAGACCCGATTGAAATGATTGAGCCGAGCTTTAACCAGATGCAGGTCAATCAGGGCATTGAGCTGGGCTTTGCCGATGGCGTGCGCGCGCTGATGCGTCAGGACCCGGATATTATTATGGTCGGGGAGATTCGTGATCAGGATACGGCCAATATGGCCATTCAAGCGGCATTAACCGGTCACCTGGTGTTATCGACCTTGCATACCAATGATGCGCCGTCCAGTCTGACCCGTTTGCATGATTTAGGTGTGCAGCCTTTTTTAACTGCAGCCACCATTCTGGGGGTATTGGCGCAGCGTCTGGTGCGCAAGCTGTGTCCGCATTGCAAACAGGAAGGCATGATTAATACCAATGAATGGGAACATCTGACGTTTGACTATGTCATGGAGATGCCGGAAAAAGTTTATAAGCCGGTGGGCTGTGAAGCCTGCCGTCAGACCGGTTATAAAGGCCGGATCGGGATTTATGAGTTTATGCCGCTGAGTCTGGACACCAAACAGCTGATTGGTGCCAATGCCGATCTGACCCAGTTACGCCAGCAGGCCAAAAAAGAAGGCATCGAGCCACTACGGATTGCCGGGGCGCGTAAAGTCATGGCCGGTATTACCACCTTGGAAGAAGTACTGCGGGTGGTACCGTTAAACTAAAATCCAAAAAAGTGAAAAATTTTTGAATATGAGGAAATCTTAAGATTCAGCTCATCTTGCTTTGTTTTAATGACTACATCGAAACGAACAACACTGAATGAGGAAAGACAGATGAACCTATTTTCAAAAGCACTTTTAACTGCAGGTCTAGTGGGCGTAACTACATTTGCTGTTGCAGATACCGCAGTGAACCAGTCTGCACTGGCGCAAGCAACCACGGTGAAACAGGCGTTAACCATGAAAGATGACAGCAATGTTCAGCTGAAAGGTTATATCGTAAAAGCCATTGGTGATGAAAAATACCAGTTCCGCGACAGCACTGGCACCATTACAGTAGATATTGATGATGACCTGTGGAATGGTAAAGCGATTTCTGCCAAAACTCCAGTGGTGATTACCGGTGAAGTGGACATCGATTATAAACCTTCTAAACGTGTTGAAATTGATGTCGAGCAGGTTCGTTTCTAAGCCGACCTTTTAATCATATTGATTGCAGCTCCACGCAAAACCACATGCTCCATGCATGTGGTTTTTTTGAATCTTGTGAAAAATCAGGCATGATGTAAAAAAGGCTAGAGTAGAACCAATGCGTATTTTACTGGCAGAAGATGACGCCTCTCAGGCAGAAAGTATTAAAACCTGGCTGGAAATGGACGGTTATAACGTCGACTGGGTCGAGCGTGGCAATCATGCCATTTTGGCCATTGAACAGCATCACTATGATTGCGTGCTGCTGGATCGTGGCCTGCCGGGCAATACCGGCGATGAAATCCTGACCGCCTTGCGCCGCAAACAGCTGGATACCCCGGTGATTTTTATTACCGCCAAAGACAGCATTCAGGACCGGGTCGATGGACTGGATTTAGGCGCCAATGATTATCTGGTCAAGCCTTTTAGTCTGGAAGAACTGTCAGCACGGGTACGCAGCCAGTTACGTACCCGGCAGACCCAGCCCGATCATCAGATCCGTTTTGCCAATTTGCTGTTAGATACTCAAGCCAAAACCTTAACCCAAGATGGCCACGCGGTGAATTTAACCGCCAAGGAATTCCAGATTCTGTATAAATTAATGCAAAAGCCCGAGCATATCGTAACCCGGGAACAGCTGGAAGAATCGCTGTATGCCTGGGGTGATGAAATTGAAAGCAATGCCATTGAAGTGTTTATTTATCAACTGCGTAAAAAAATTGGCAGCCATTTAATTAAAACCATTCGCGGCTTGGGCTATCGCATGCAGCAGGAACAGGCGTAAATGAAGCAAACGGGTGCGGTTTCTTTACAGAAAACCCTGGTCAAAACCTCGGTACTGAGTTCCATGATTGCCGGCCTGCTGGCACTGGTGCTGCTGTTTGCCGTGTCAATTTATCAGACCATGCAGCTGCAAGATGAAATCATGGATGAAGCGGCCGATATGCTGTTATTGCAGGATATTAGCAGTGGCGCCGGCGAGCAGGTCGATGAACTCACTGAACAGTTCAAGATGCATTATCAGCTGCGACTGGGCCAGCAGACCTTGACCGAAACAGAAGATTTTCCCTTAGCACCAGCTACGATCACACAGCAGGAAGAGGGATTTTCCTTTGTCTGGGCGAATCAGCGTTTATGGCGCGTTTATGTGGCCAGTGATGATGACTTAAGCGTATTGATGACCCAGAAAATGAATGTCCGTTTTCAGGAAATCTGGGCCACCGGTCTGGGCTATGCCGCGATTTTAATTTTACTGTGGCTGATTCAATGGGGCATTGTGCATTTTGCCATTCATAAACAGTTCCGCTCTTTACAGGCTTTATCTGCGCAAATTGCGCAAAAGCATGTGCAGGATCTGAGTCCGGTACAAAGCACCCAGCCAGAATTGCTGGAATTACAGCCGATGGTGCAGCAGTTAAACCGTTTGCTTAGCCGGCTGGAACATTCTTTAGAAGCCGAGCAGCGTTTTACTTCTGACGCCTCACATGAACTGCGTTCGCCGCTTTCTGCCATTCAAATGCGCTTGCAGGTGTTAAAACGCAAATATCAGGATCAGCCGCAATTAGCGGAAGATCTGGCCCAGATTCAACGCGATGTCAACCGCGGCACTCAGGTACTGGAGAATCTGCTATTACTGGCGCGTTTAGACCCGGCACATCTACAAGACTTGCCTATAACCGAGGTTGATTTACAAAAGCTGGTGCTGGATGTGCTCGAGGCCTTGGCACCGTTTAGTCTGGAAAAACAGATTAAACCGCGCTTGCAGCTACAACCGGCGATCATTCAGGCCAATCCGGAATTGCTATATACCTGTATCCGTAACCTGATCGACAATGCCATCCGCTATGCCACGCAACAGGGTGAGGTGGTGGTCAGTATCAATGGTGATGCTGAACAGGTGCAGCTGTGTATTGAAAATAATGGTCAACAGATCAGTGATGAGGTGTTACAACGTCTGGGTGAGCGTTTTTATCGGGCGCTGGGCACACAAACCCAAGGCAGTGGTCTTGGTATTTCGATCTGTAAAAAGATTATCAGCCTGCATCAGGGCCAATTGCAGTTTAGCCGTTCAGCTTTAGGCGGTTTACTGGTGGAACTGAGTTTGCCCGGTGTGAAGCAAAAATAACAAAATCGAAAATAACAACATTGAGTTCAATCTTGAGATACGCATGGGCAGTTAAAAAGCAGTATGCGCTGATTCATACTGCTGCTTCCCACGATTATTATTATTCAGATGTTGTTCTTATTTGGTGAGAATAAGGCGATTATTACGGGTAAGGCGTAGGCGGTATTCTTCTCCGGCATGCATGATGCGAATTTCACGACCGAGAGCAAACAGGTTATTAGAATGTAACATTGGTAAGGCATGCTGTTGATCTGCATTACGGCTAAACAGGCTAAATGGTGCGTTCATTCCTTCGACTCCGTGGTGTATGTTGAACGATATAAATGATAATCATTATCAAATATATCTGTCAACGCTTGATTTGGGGAATTTATAAAAAGTATAAATTTGCTTACACTTGCTCATATTTCAAAAACAGGACGTTTCATGTCAAAGCCACATCTACATATCGCGATTGGGATTTTATTGCATCAGACCCAGGTCCTGGTCGGCTGGCGCGAAGCCAAACAGCATCAGGGCAATAAGCACGAATTTCCCGGCGGCAAGGTAGAGCAGCATGAAACGCCAGTGCAGGCCTGTCGCCGTGAAGTGTGCGAAGAAGTAGGCATTGACCTGATCCAGTGGCATGAGTTTGATTTTATCCGGCATGAATATGAAGATGTGATTGTCAATTTGCATGTGTTCCATGCCTTTGTGCCGGCGGCGTTGCTCTCAGACATCCAGCAACCGTGGACCTGGTATAAACGGCAGGATTTGGCTCGTTTGAATTTCCCGCAAGCCAACCAGCGTATGCTGCAACGCCTCTACTGGCCTGAATGTATCAAAATTAGTGAAGACTTAAACTGTCTGGATACCCCGGATACCCAGCAACTGCTGTACTGGCGTGTCGCACCGGCACCGGAACGCAGTATTGAACTGGCTGAGCAGAATATTGGCTGTTTAAAATCATTAATTGTTAATCTGGAACTGTGGAAGCAGCTGAATAGCGTGCAGCAGGTCTCGGTCGCTGCCATCCATTTAAAGCAGCAACAATGTCTGCAATTGCACAAGGGCAGCCTGCAGGCCGGTCAGCGTTATATTGCTGCCTGTCATGATCTGGAATCATTACAACATGCGCAGAATATTGGCTGTGATGCTGCAATTTTAAGTCCGGTGCTGCCAACAGCCAGCCATCCGGATACTCCGGCATTAGGCTGGGCACAATTTCAGAACTGGGCCAAACAGGTCGATATTCCGGTGTTTGCCTTAGGCGGGATGCATCGGCAGGACTTGGCGCAGGCCCAGCAACACCATGCCTATGGTATTGCCGGGATCCGCTTTATGGATGCGTTGGATAGCGCTTCAGCCTAAAGTTGTTTCAGCGCTTGCTGTGCCTGTTGCACGGTACGGCTATTGTTTTGTAGCTGGCCGGCTTTTTGAATAATCAGCCATAATTGGCGTTTCATCGCCGGTGTTTGTGCATAGCTCAGACCACGGCGGGCCAGGGCTTCTGCATTTTTCGGCTGTTTTTTCTGGTTCGCCACCAGCCCTAAATACATATAGGTTTCAGCCGATTGCGGTGCCAGACGCTGTGCCTGTAAGGCGGCAGCTTCGGCACGCGCCCATTGTCCCTGACGATAAGCCGTCTGGGTCTGCTGCATCAGTTTCTTAAACGCTGGTAAAGAGCGGCCATCTTCAAAACGCTGCTGTACTTTTTGTTCAGGAACCACGACCTGTAATTTCTTGCGCTGAATTTCTTCCTGTTCATAAGGATGAATCACCACGCCGGTGGGTGTGCGAATGGTTTTTCGTTCAGTCGTTTTTTCTTGGTCCGGTTGCGGTGCCGGCTTGGATTCCGGCAGGCTTTGACAGCCCACCAGTCCAGCCAGTCCCATCCCCAAGATCAGATATTTCAAGGTCATTTAAGGGTCCACTTATTGCGTATAACTGCCGCTTGAAATGATGCGTGCATCATTTTCGGAAAGTTGTCTTTCCATCTCGGCTTCACTTTCCTGGATATAATTCTCGATACTGTCACTGCTTTCAGGTACAGCTTGGTAATATTCGGTATCCGGATTGTAAACCGGCTCAACCTGATAATGCGGTAAACCACAGGCGGTGGCCTGACGCGGCACATGATTACGATAAATCGGAATATACATCGCACCGGCACAGCCTTGAGCCGACAAGTGACCAGAGTCACGGTCAATCCAGTGCCACTGCACGCTGTCCGGCTGGCGCAGATTTACCGGCTTCTGGCGCAGTTGACGCATCACGTTACTCCACACCGGCAGGGCACCCGATGAACCTGTCAAACCGGTGACTTTGTTATCATCCAGCCCTAACCAGACCACACTTAAATAGTTGCCCGAATAACCGGCAAACCAGGAGTCGCGGGTATCGTTGGTGGTGCCCGATTTACCGGCCAGTTTTAAATCGCTGGACAGGCTGTTATAGGCTGCACGTCCGGTTCCTGCACTCATTACCTGTTGCAGGCCATAATTCAGCATATAGGCCGCAGACGGTTCAATGGTCTGCTGTACCGACAGGCCATAACGTTCGAGCAGACGACCATTAGAATCGACCACCGCGCGAATGGCTTTGGTTGGATACTGGAAACCACCGGTGGCAAAGTTGCCATAAATATTCATCACCTGCATAGGCGATAAATCGACTGCACCCAGATAAATGGACGGATACTGTGGAATATTTTCGCTGCTGACGCCAAATTTAATCAGATGGTTACGGAAGGTCGATAGACCAAATTCCTGACCCAAACGTACCGCCGACAGGTTATAGGAATTGGCCAGCGCTTGCGCCATCGGGACTACGCCATGTTCGCTGCCGCTGTAATTACGCGGTGTCCATGACTTGCCGGCAGATGGAATACTGATTTCGGTATCCTGTACCGGACTGGCCCAGTTATAGCGACCCGATTCCAGCGCGCTTAAATAGATGACTGGCTTCAATAGCGAGCCGACCTGACGTTTGGCATCCAGCGCACGGTTAAAGCCGGTAAAGTCTTGGGTAGAGCCGACTGCAGCCACCAGTTCACCATTTTCAGGATGGGACACCAGCACCGCACCTTGCAAATCTTTTAAACGGCGCGGATTGGCATTGGCCAGACGGTTTACTGATTCTTTAAATGCACTTTGTACCTTGGTCTGTGCAATTGGGTCTAAAGTGGTAAAAATCCGTAGTCCCTGATTGGTCAGATCACCTTCTTGATATTCAGCACGTAACTGACGGCGCACAATGTCCAGAAAATCTGGGAAGCGGGCAGGGCCCATGGTCGGTTTGGCAATCACATTTAACGGACGCGCGGTTTCGGTTTCATACTGTTCCTGAGTTAGATAACCCATCACCAGCATATTGTTCAATACAATATTGCGGCGTTTTTCGGCCGCTTCCGGATTACGCCACGGATTATATAAAGACGGTCCCTGCACCAGACCAACCAGGAAAGCCTGCTGGGAAATATTCAGTTCGCGTAGCGGCAGACCAAAATAGAACTGTGAGGCCAGGCCATAACCATTAATAGAATAGTTGCCGTTTTGACCTAGGTTCACTTCATTTAAATAGGCTTCCAGAATTTCATCTTTGTCATAATGCAGCTCAATCAGCATCGCCATCAGTGCTTCATTGGCTTTACGCTTTAATGTACGTTCCGGGGTCAGATAAAAGTTTTTCACCAGTTGCTGGGTCAGGGTCGAACCGCCCTGACGTTTCCCGCCGGTAATATTGCTGACAATGGCACGCGCAGTCCCGCGAATCGACACGCCATGATGCAGATAGAAATTACGGTCTTCGGTGGCAATTAAGGCTTCAATTAACGGTTTTGGCACCCGGTTCAGTTTAATCAGCACCCGGTCTTCATTGTGCTGCGGATAAATCCCGCCAATCAGCATGGGCTCTAAACGGGCAATACCGGTGGTCGATGGTTTGGTCGCACTGACTTCAGCAATCTGGTTATTGGCAAAGCTGACTTTGAGCACCTGTTCTGGTTCTACGCTTTCACCAAAATCGAAGCCACGGGTATGTACAAACAAGGTATCACCCGCATCGACATAGCTGCCGGTTTTGTTATAGCTTTCTGCGCTTTTATAGCCTAAAAGTTTTAATTCCTGCACGAAATCGGCTTTATTGAGCGGTGCATTGGTATAGATTTCCAGCGGACGAGCAAAGACCTTGGCTGGAATGTCCCAGCGCTGTCCTTCAAATTTATCTCTAACAATATTATCTAATCGAATCAGGTAGATACTTAATGCCAGAAATGCCCCAATCACCAGTATACAAAATAGAAGTGCAATAATACCTATGCCACGTTCAGACTTCATAAATCGCAATAAAACCCTAAGAAATTAGGCTAATCATGCGAAGCTTTTACATAATTTGCAATATTTAATCTGTGAATGAAGCGGCCAATCGAGGAGAAAAAACGGTTGGATTCAGATTTCTAAAGTTTTTTTAAAACATTCGGGTTAGTGCTATTATAGTCAACGGATCGTAGCGGAGCGATGTCGTAGGTGCAAATTTCACACAAGAACTTTCGTAATATCGGATTGATTGGACGTCCTGGCAAAACTTCGGTCGTAGAAACGCTCAGTTTAATTCATGATCATCTGCTGAATTTAGGCCTGCATCCGGTATTTGATGCAGAAACAGCAGAACTGGTCCCTTATCCGAACACCCAAACCGTCAGCCGCGCCTTGCTGGGCGAAGTGGTTGATCTGGTGATTGTGGTCGGCGGTGATGGCTCGTTGCTGCATGCAGCGCGCGCGCTGGTCAAATACAATACGCCGGTCATCGGGGTAAACCGTGGTCGTTTAGGCTTCCTGACCGATATTAAACCCACGGAAGTCATCTTCAAGCTGGATCAGGTGTTAAAAGGCGAGTTTCAGCTGGACCGCCGTTTCCTGCTGGAAATGGAAGTGCGCTCCAAAGGTGAAGTCATTTATGAAGCGGTGGCTTTAAATGATGTGGTGCTGCATTCCGGTAAATCGGTACACATGATTGATTTTGACCTGAATATTGATGGTCAGTATGTTTATCGTCAGCACAGTGACGGTTTAATTGTATCCACGCCTACTGGTTCTACTGCCTATGCCTTGTCTGGTGGTGGCCCGATTGTGCATCCGAGTATGGATGCGATTGTGCTGGTGCCGATGCATCCGCATACCTTGTCTTCACGCCCGATTGTGGTGGGTGGACAAAGCGAAATTAAAATCCAGATTCGTGAAAACCGTGTCTTGCCAATGGTCAGTGCCGATGGTCAGCACAGTGTTTCACTCAGTGTCGGGGACAGTTTGCATATCCGCAAGCATCCCTATAAGTTAAACCTACTTCATCCACCGGGTTATGATTTCTATATGGCATGTCGTACCAAGCTCGGCTGGAACCAAGATTTTGATTCTTTGCAACAGCAGGATTTATGATGAATATTGAACAGATGCTGGCCGTACTCAATCCTGAAATTGTTGGTCGACTAAAAACCGCGGTAGAGATTGGTAAATGGCCGAATGGCGTGGCGTTGACCAAAGAGCAGCGCGAAATTTGTATGCAGGCTGTATATGCCTGGGAAATCCAGCATTTACCGGAAACCGAACGCAGTGGTTATATTGACCGCGGCACCAAGGAAGAAGGTGAACAATGTGATGATGATCATCACAAAAATGAAGATTTCCAGCCGATCAAGTTTATTTAAACTTTAAGAGCAGATTCATACAAAAAAGGTAAGCCGCGGCTTACCTTTTTTATTGGCTATTTTCGTGGCTTAAGCATTTAAACGCGCAGCCCAGAACTGCTGTGCTTTGTCCATGGCTGCTGCAAAACTGTCACAGACGCCCATGGTATACAGCGCAATGCCCATGGTTTCCACCACCGCCACTTCACCATATTCATGCGATTGCTGGCCTTCCCAGACGGCTTTAAATACCGCCAGGTCCAGTTCTTCTTCAATCGGGCTGCGGTTGTCGGTCAGCTTTGGCAATTCATGTTCATACAGCTCGCCGTTACGAATGCCACAAATTAAGGTTTTGGCATCCGGATTCCGTTCAAACTCGCCGCCTTCACCTTTAATCACCGCACTGTTCAGATAGCCCAGTTTAAACGCCGACTGTTGATGGGAACTGCGATAGGCCGGATGGAAAATGGCCTGTACCGTGGCTTTGGCATTAAAGGGGTTAATCAGCCGGGCAAGAGTATGAATAGGTGAACGCAGGCCCATTACATTCCGTAGTGCAATCAAATCGGCCAGCACCGGAGAAATCACGTCTAAAGGCAGATAGGCAAAATGACGCTGCTGTAATTGCTGTTCGACTTCCGTATCTGACTGGCAGATTGGATAGCCTAAGTATTCCAGCACCTGTTCGGTATAGACCCGGTTAATGGTATGCCCAGCAGCGCCGTGCATGACAATATTAAAACCCTGTTTGGCCAGAGTCAGCGCGGCCAGTAAAAACCACGGATAATGTTTGCGTTTCCCGGCATAGGAGGACCAGTCCAGATCTACATCTAAAGCTTTAAACTGCAACTGGTCACGGGTGGCCTGAACAAAGCCGGCCAGTTCATCGACCGATTCTTCCTTGACCCGCAGCAGCATCAAAAAAGCACCGAGCTGAACATCGAGTACTTCCTGTTTCAGGATCATGGAAAAGGCCTGATAGGCTTCTTCATAGGTGAGGGAGCGTGCACCATTTTTGCCTTTTCCCACAATACGTACGTACTGGGCAAAAGGATGTTCAATGTCTTTATAAATGTTTCTTTTCGTGCTCATGTAACTGCCTGAATCTCAAATAAATGGCGCCGGTCGCTTCCCACAATATACACATGTTTGCGGCTTTTTAAAAACCGTATGCTTTGCTCGGATTTAGACTAATGTCTAGGCTGCTTCTGTTTTAAAGTTCGCCAGTTCTCGCTGTTTTTAGCAGCACTATATTTGAATTTTAGGTAAAATTCGCAGCGTTTTATATTGTTTTTTATTTTTACTCATCTCCTGTTCTAAAAAGCCGCTTTTGCGTTTGAGCCTGTTTATTCTGGCAGCTCAAAGTAAGCCCGACTTTTGCCGATGAAAATAAAGCGTTGAATGTTTTGAGCCATGGCTCAAGGCAGCGTATGCCTGTTGTTTTAAAAACAGGCAGAACAGGTCGTGGGTAAAAAATCAAGGGTATTTGTCCTCTGGACAAGAACAAAAGTAGATCTGTTATGGCCAAACAACCTATTTATAAATCCCTGTATTTTCAGGTGATTATTGCAATTATTGCAGGTATTCTCGTCGGTCATTATTCTCCTAGTGGCACACAAATTATTAATGGCGTGGAACAGTATGTTCCGGGTCTGGGTGAGCAGCTGAAACCCTTAGGTGATGGCTTCATCCGTTTAATCAAAATGATTATTGCGCCGGTGATTTTCTGTACCGTGGTGAGTGGTATTGCCGGTATGGAAAGCATGAAATCGGTGGGTAAAACCGGTGGCGTGGCATTACTGTATTTTGAAATTGTCTCTACCATCGCCCTGATTATTGGTCTGGTGGTGATTAACGTCTGGAAACCAGGCGTTGGCATGAACGTTGATCCAGCTTCATTGGATACCACCGGTATTTCCAAATATGTAGAAACTGGTGAAGCGCAATCTACAGTCGAGTTCCTGTTAAATATCATTCCAAATACCGTGGTCGGTGCCTTTGCCCAGGGTGAAATCCTGCAGGTGCTGATGTTTGCCATCCTGTTTGGTTTTGCCTTACACCGTTTAGGGCCAGCAGGTAAGCCGGTCTTGAAACTGATTGATCAGATTTCGCATGTGTTCTTTAATATTGTGAACATGATCATGAAAGTTGCGCCAATTGGTGCTTTCGGTGCGATGGCCTTTACTATTGGTAAATACGGGATTGGCAGTCTGGCGCAACTGGCGCAGTTAATTATCTGCTTCTACCTGACCTGTGTGCTGTTTATTTTTATCATACTCGGCAGTATTGCGCGCATGACCGGTTTCAGTATCGTAAAAATGATCCGCATGATTCGCGAAGAATTACTGATTGTATTGGGGACCTCATCTTCAGAATCGGTATTACCGCGCATGTTGAAGAAACTGGAAATTGCCGGCTGTGAAAAATCGGTGGTGGGTCTGGTCATTCCAACGGGTTATTCATTTAACCTGGATGGTACCTCGATTTATTTAACCATGGCCGCAATCTTTATTGCCCAGGCCACCAATACACCTTTAGAACTGCATCATCAGATTACTTTATTGCTGGTGCTGTTGATTTCCTCTAAAGGTGCAGCAGGGGTGACTGGTTCAGGCTTTATTGTGATGGCGGCAACACTGGCGGCTGTGGGGCATATTCCGGTGGCCGGTCTGGCGCTAATTCTGGGTATTGACCGCTTTATGTCTGAAGCGCGTGCCTTGACCAATCTGGTGGGTAATTCATTGGCGACCATTGTTGTAGCGAAATGGGTCGGTCAGTTAGATCAGGAAAAGCTGCAATATGCATTAAATAATCCGGAAGAAATTGACCGCAAGATGGCAGAACAAAGCCAGCAATCTGCTTCGGCTTAACAGCAGGGCGGTGACTAAAGGAAGCTTCGGCTTCCTTTTTTTATTACTTGGCAGTCAATAAAAAAGCCGGGCGAGACCATGACAGTACGCTTAAAAATGCATAGCATGGGGCTGAATGTAAAACAAGAATGTACCCTACAAGGATCGACTATGCTGGCTTATGATGCAGATTTAGAATTATTCCGTGACAACTTCCGCCGCTTTATGAGCGAACAGATTGCCCCGCATTATGAACAGTGGGAACGGGAAGGAATTATGCCGCGCTCGGTCTGGAACCAGCTGGGTGAAAACGGCTTTTTATGTGTAGATGTACCGGAACAGTATGGCGGCTATGGCGTACCGACCCATTATTCGCTGATGCTGGTGGAAGAATCGGCACGTGCTGGTTATAGCGCACTGTCTACCGGTATTTCCTGTCATTCAGAAATTGCTGCGCCGTATATTTTAAATATTGGTTCAGAAGAACAGAAACAGTACTGGCTGCCAAAAATGGTTAGCGGTGAAGTGGTCGGTGCGATTGGTATGACCGAGCCGGGTGCTGGTTCTGACTTGCAAGCCATGCGCAGTCATGCCATTTTGCAGGATGATCATTATATTTTAAATGGTTCTAAAACCTTTATTTCTAATGGCCAACATGCCGATCTGGTGGTGCTGGCGGTAAAAACCGATCCGCAGGCACGCGCCAAAGGCGTGTCTTTATTATTAGTCGATACCCATCTGGATGGTTTTAAGAAAGGCACCAACCTCGACAAGATTGGCCTGCACGCTCAGGACACCTCGGAATTGTTCTTTGATAATGTAAAGGTACCTAAAGAACAGTTACTGGGCCAGCCGGGACAGGGCTTTGCCTATTTAATGCAGGAATTGCCACGTGAACGGACTGCGATTGCCGCCACCGCCTTGGGCGCTATCCGCGGTTCGATTGACATCACCACGCAATACGTCCAGGAACGTCAGGCCTTTGGTCAGAAAATTGGCCAGTTCCAGAACAGCCGTTTTGTTTTGGCGCAGACCAAAATTGATGAGCTGGCCACGGCTGCGTTTTATAACCAGAATGTCGAGCTGTATATGCAGGGCAAACTGGATGTCGAAACCGCAGCAGCACTGAAAAGCTTCTCGACCGATATGCAGATGAAAGTGGCCGATCAGCTGCTGCAGCTGTTTGGTGGTTATGGTTATATGACTGAATATCCAATTTCTCGTTTCTTTGTCGATGCCCGTATCCAGCGGATTTATGGCGGCACCAATGAAATTATGAAAGAGATTGTGGCGCGCGGTTTATTGGGCCGTTAAGTCCTGTACATCAGACCAAATGAAAACACCCGCCCAGCATCGACTGGGCGGGTGTTTTTTGGTGGGTGTGTTTCTGAGACTGATTTTAATGCAGGCTGAGCACATGCAGACTTTCCCGAATAAAGATCGGCAAGTCTGCTGGTGAGCGTGAGGAAATATACAGGTTATTGTCATTCACTACCGCCTCATCAAAATACACGGCGCCGGCATCCATCAGTTCCAGCATCACCGGGGCAATGCTGGTCATGCGCCGGCCTTTGACCACACTGGCATGGATCAGCAGTTGCGGACCATGACAGGTGCTCATAATCGGTTTCTGGGCATTGGCAAAATTTCGGACAAAATCGACAAAACGCAGATCATCACGCAGTTGTGCCGGAGATTGGCCGCCGGGAATCAGCAGCGCATCAAAATCATGAATGGTCACATCATCTATACTTTGGTCGATGGTCACCGAGCTGCGCCGTTGATAACCATAGACAATATTGCCGGCCTTGTTTTCAACATTTACCACGCTATGCCGCGCTGCACGGAAGGCGTGGATCAATTCTGGATAGTCTGCATCTTCATAATCATGGGTAATCAGCACCGCGATTCTTTTTGACATTATTATTCTCCGAATTGCTTTAAATAAAAGAGTAAAGGGGAAAAAGCAAAATTTCATTGCTGCTTTGTAACCAGTTTTCTTATTTCTTTTTCAAGTTAAAATTTCTGGAATTTTATTCAATATTTATGGGCGTTATTTTCTATGTAAGTAATTATGACGCCTGTTCAGTTTACGCAATAAACTTGCAAAATCCTATCACTATTCATCGAATTCAGATGCAAAAGCTATCGGCTGATTGGAAAAAGGCCCTGTTTCATCTGCTTAAATTCGCTACACTCTGGATGGAAAAACAGGCAAAGCGTCGTGACTTGTTCAGAATTATTCATGAGCCATAGCTGCTCAATTGATAAACAATCTCATAAGTTGCAGAGAGTTTAACCAACTGTTTGTTTTTAAGACTGAATCAATCAAAGTTGTATTGCGCAACATTTGAAAGCTAACTATTGTTATACTGTTTGCATACCGTTTATGAAGGGCGACATAACAATGATCAACGACGATCAAAACACAACGACTTCTCTTGACCTGAACAATATTCGTGAGGAAATTGACTCTGTAGACATGCAGATTCAACAACTGATTAACCGTCGCGCACGATTGGCAGAAGCGGTGGCCAAAGCCAAATTTGCCGCTGAAGAGAATCCGCTGTTTTACCGTCCGGAACGTGAAGCACAAGTTTTACGTAATGTTATGGATCGCAATGAAGGCCCATTGTCGGATCAGACCATGGCGCGTTTATTCCGTGAAATCATGTCGGCCTGTCTGGCACTGGAAGCACCGCAAAGTATTGCCTTCCTGGGGCCTGTTGGGACTTATACCCATTCTGCGGTACTCAAGCATTTCGGTCATGATGCCCTGGTGCGCCCTTTACAAACCATTGATGAAGTCTTCCGTGAAGTGGAAGCGGGCAGTGCGCATTATGGTCTGGTGCCGGTAGAAAACTCCTCTGAAGGGGTGGTGAACCATACCTTAGACTGCTTTAAAACTTCAAATCTGAATGTGATTGGCGAAGTTGAATTGCCGATTCATCATCAGTTCCTGATTTCTGCAAATACCCGTAAAGACAGCATTAAACAGATTTATGCTCACCAGCAAACGCTGGCACAGTGCCGTAAATGGCTAGATGCGCATTATCCTGGGGTGGAGCGTGTGGCTTTAAGTTCCAATGGTGAAGCGGCGCGCCGTATTCGTAATGAATGGCATTCTGCGGCCATTGCTTCTGAAATTGCGGCAACCATTTATGATCTTGAAATCATGCACAGCAATATCGAAGACAACCCGGAAAACACCACGCGCTTCTTGGTGATTGGCCGTGAGAAAGTGCCACAAAGCGGCAATGACAAAACTTCATTGCTGGTGTCTGCACATGACCGTGCCGGTGCCTTGCTGGAAATTCTGGCGCCATTTGCCAAACACAACATTAGTCTAACCAGTATTGAAACCCGTCCGGCTTTACCTGAAAAATGGGCCTATGTGTTCTTTATTGATCTGGAAGGTCATATTGAGCAAGACAATGTTAAAGCTGCGATTGAAGAAATCCGTCCATTGGTGAAAGAAGTCCGTGTACTCGGCTCTTATCCGGCGGCAGTTTTATAAAATTCTCTGGTGGCCGTGTGCGCTGCATGCGGCTGCTTTTCACCTGTAAATCTGGAAGTAAAAAATGTCGTTTGTCCCAGCCAATGAAGGCATCTCTAAGTTAAAGCCATATCAACCAGGTAAGCCGATCAGTGAACTTGAGCGCGAATTGGGTATTACCGATATTGTGAAATTGGCATCCAATGAAAACCCGTTGGGCTGTTCAGACAAAGTCAAAGAGGCCGTGGCTGCCGAGCTGGCAGAAATTGGTCGTTATCCAGATGGCGGTGGTTTTATTTTAAAAGACCAGATTGAAGCGCAGTTTGGTTTTGGTCATGAACGGATTACTTTGGGTAATGGTTCAAATGACCTGCTGGAAATGTTTGCCCGCGCTTTTGTGTCCGAGCAGGACTCAATCGTATATAGCCAGCACGCCTTTGCGGTTTATGCGCTGGTGACTCAGGCCATTAATGCACAGGCCATTGAAGTACCAGCCAAAGGTTTCTCGCACGATTTAGAGGCGATGGCTGCAGCCATTCAAGCCAACACCAAGCTGGTGTTCATTGCCAATCCGAATAACCCGACTGGCACCTGGTTTGAAGAAGCTGAATTTGAAGCCTTCATGCAAAAAGTACCGGCCAATGTAATTGTGGTACTGGATGAAGCCTATGTGGAATACTTCCCGGAAAACTTCAACAGCCTGAAATATCTGGATCAGTATCCAAACCTGATTGTTAGCCGTACTTTATCGAAGTGCTATGGTCTGGCAGCGCTGCGTGTTGGTTTTGCCTTGGCTTCTGTACAGGTGACTGACTATTTAAACCGTATCCGTCAGCCATTTAACGTGAACCATTTAGCCATGGTGGCAGCCGTGGCAGCGCTGAAAGATGAAGCCTTTATCGAAAAATCACGTGAAGTGAACAAGGCTGGTATGGCGCAGCTGGAAGCAGGCTTTAAAGCACTGGGCCTGAATTATGTACCTTCACGTGCCAACTTTATTCTGGTTGATGTACAGGCTGATCCGGCACAAACCTTTAATGCCTTGCTTAAAGAAGGTGTGATTGTACGTCCGGTTGGTATTCCAAACCATCTTCGTGTATCGATTGGAACAGAAGCAGAAAATGCCAAATTCCTGACTGCACTGGCGAAGGTGTTAGGTCTGGACGCAAAGGCATAAGCCATGACGCAACCCCTGTTTGAAAAAGTCGCTTTTATTGGACTTGGGCTGATTGGCTCAAGTCTGGCGCGTGTGATTCAGGCTGAACAGCTGGCTCATGAGGTAGTGGCATCGACCCGTTCGCAAAAAACGCTGCAAGATGCCAAAGCCCTAGGTTTAATTGCTGCCGGTTATAGCGATCCGGTCGAAGCGGTGAAAGATGCTGATCTGGTGGTGCTGGCCTTGCCGGTACGTGCCACCGAATATGTATTGCAGCAGATTAAACCGTATTTAAAACCTGATGCAATCCTGACCGATGTCGGCAGCACCAAAGGCAATGTGGTCGATGCAGCCAAAGCGGTTTTTGGTGAACAACTGCCTGCCGGTTTTGTGCCGGGGCATCCGATTGCTGGAGCCGAGCATACCGGGGTCCATGCCGGTAAGGTCGATTTATTCGCCAATCATAAAGTGATTTTGACTCCATTACCGACCAGTGCGGATTGGGCGGTCAATAAACTGATTCAACTGTGGGAAGCAGCCAAAGCGGAAGTGATCTGTATGGATGTGGACAAGCACGATGAAGTGCTGGCACATACCAGTCATCTTCCGCATTTAATGGCATTTAACCTGGTGGAGCAACTGGCCAACAGGGAAGACAATTTAGATATTTTTCGCTATGCTGCAGGCGGCTTTCGTGATTTCTCGCGAATTGCAGCCAGTGATCCACAAATGTGGCACGACATCTTCTTTGCCAATAAAAAGGCAATTTTGAATGCAGTCGATGGCTTTGAACAACAGCTGGCAATCTTGCGCCAGCTGATCGAACAGGAAAACTCGCAGGCTTTAATGGGCCTGCTGGGACATGCTCAAGCAGCGCGTCAGCATTTTAATCATATGCTGGCCAAAAAACCGTTGATGGAGAACAATAAAGTGACACAACAATTTACGATTTTACCGGGCTCTAAAAATTTCCAGGGTAAATTTACTGTGCCAGGTGATAAATCTGTGTCACATCGTTCAATCATGTTTGGTGCAATTGCAGAAGGCACCACCCATGTCACCGGCTTTTTGGAAGGTGAAGATGCGCTGGCGACTTTACAGGCTTTTCGCGATATGGGTGTCAGCATTGAAGGCCCGAAAAATGGTGAAGTGACCATTCACGGTGTGGGGATGCAGGGCCTCAAAGCTCCAGCCGGCGCGCTGTATATGGGGAACTCTGGCACCTCCATGCGTTTGCTGTCAGGCATGTTATCGGCGCAGGCCTTTGATTCGGTGATGACTGGTGATGCATCCTTGTCCAAGCGTCCAATGGAGCGTATTGCCAAGCCATTACGTGAAATGGGGGCGCAAATCCAGACTACAGGTGAGCGTGGTACGCCACCGGTGTCAATTACGGGCAGCCAGCAGTTAAAAGGCATTCAGTACGATTTACCAATGGCCTCGGCACAGGTGAAATCAGGAATTTTACTGGCCGGTTTGTGGGCCGAAGGTGAAACTGCAGTAACTGAACCGGAACCAACCCGCGACCATACCGAGCGTATGCTGCGTGCTTTTGGTTATGAAGTGAAAACCGAAGGTAACCGTATTTCCCTGCAAGGCGGCGGTAAACTGGTGGGAACCAATATTCAGGTGCCTTCAGATATTTCATCTGCAGCGTTCTTTATGGTGGGCGCGGCCATTACTGAAAATGCCGATGTCACTTTAGAAGCTGTGGGCATTAACCCGACCCGTACTGGCGTGATTGAAATCCTCAAACAAATGGGTGCAGATATTACTGTATCCAACGAGCGTATTGCCGGTGGTGAACCGATTGCCGACATTCGTATTCAGGGCAGCCGTACCTTAAAAGGTATTCATATTCCGGAAGATCAAGTGCCACTGGCGATTGATGAATTCCCGGCGCTGTTTATTGCAGCAGCCTGTGCGGAAGGCCAAACTGTACTGACTGGTGCGGCCGAGCTTCGCGTCAAAGAATCTGACCGGATTCAGGTGATGGCAGATGGCTTGAAAACCATGGGTATCGATTGTACCCCAACTGAAGATGGCATCATCATTGAAGGCAAGGGCAAAGCAGGTGACTGGTCGCCTGTGTTCACCGGCGGTGAAATTGAGTCACATCATGACCACCGTATTGCCATGAGCTTCTCGATTGCCGGTTTACGTAACTCGGAAGTAATTAAAATTGTGGGTACAGAAACGGTCGCGACCAGCTTCCCGACCTTTACCCAATTGACCGCTCAGGCCGGCCTGCAGATTGAAGTGACCGAATAAAGAGAAAAATAACCCAAAACAGCCAAGCTTTTGCTTGGCTGTTTGTTTTATATTGCTTATGCTAAATATACAACAAGAACAGCAGTAGGGTCGTTTATGAAAACACTCCAGTTTACCGCACAATGTGATAACAAGGCCGAATTACAGGACTGTAAGATTGCCCAGGACTATGTGGCAGATTTGCTGGCCCGACAGTTAAACCAGCACGGCTTTGAAACCTTGCCACAAAGTGGCGCACAAATTGCGGTTAGTGTGGAAGATCATCCTTTGCCCTTAAGCGTGAGCTGTGAAAGCCGCGATGCCGAAGGACGACTGGTGTGTGAAATCCTGTCTTATCCGGAAGAAGAGCAGGACTGGTTTGACCGGATTGAATCGCAAAGCTTGTTAAATCAGCTGGCCCAGGCGGTCGAGCAGACCTTAAAACAGGATGAAAACTTTACGGCCTTTGAATGGAAAAATTAAAACAATTCCAGAAGGAAATCGCGAAGCTATTTCGTCTGTATCCATTTTAAAATTAACAGTACCGTCACTGATCTCCCCCCCCCATAAAAAAACCCATCAGCAGATGGGTTTTTTGTTTTTAGCCTAAGGCCAGGAAGCGGGTAATTGCAATCCGCAGCTGTTTTAAATAGCCGGTAAAGAAATGGTTGGCGCCCGGTAAAATGGTAACCAGATGACGCTGTGGTTTGGCCCAAGTAATCATGTCCGAGAGCAGGGTCACATCATCGGCTTCGCCATGAATAAACAGGATGTCACCTTTAATTTCAGGGGTTACATAGTGACGTACACCAGCTACTGTCGCAGTTGGGAGGCCACATAAAATAGTCTGTTTCGGCTGTAATTCAACCGGTAGCGCTGCATAACTCTTTGCCATCACATGCGCACCAAAGCTGAAACCGCCGGCATAGAACGGCAGGCCAATGTGCTGGCTGCGCGCATATTTGATGACTTCTAGAATATCGTCCGTTTCGCCAAAGCCTTCATCATGCACACCTTCACTCTGGCCTGAACCGCGGAAGCTTGGGCGATATACCACGCAGCCGCGCTCTAGGTACATTTGTGCTAATAATGCAGGAACTTTGTGTTGCGGGGTGCCGCCTTGCAATGGATGGGGGTGGCTGACAACCGCGAATCCTTTCACTTCACCCTGTGGATAATCTACGAAAACTTCAATTCGACCCACAGGACCTGGAATGAAAATTTGCTCGGACATAAGATAATCGAATAATGGCAGGAGAATCGATTATTTTACCGATTATGTTTAGGAAAAACACAGATTGGCATTAAAATAAGCTGACTGTTATAGTTTGATTAATTATTTTTTAACCACTTTTTGATCAGGATGTGTATGCTCGCCTTAATTTCTCCTGCTAAGACTTTAGATTATGAATCTGCATTACCCACCGACAGCCACACCTTACCAAGACTATTAGCGCATTCACAAGAACTTATCGACGTTAGTCGTACGCTATCTGCTTCAGAAATCGCCAATTTAATGAGTGTGAGCGAAAAAATCGCCAATTTAAACGTAGAACGCTTCCGCGACTGGCAGGCCGATTTTGATTTTTCCAATGCGCGTCAGGCGCTGTTTGCCTTTAAAGGTGATGTCTATACCGGTCTGGATGCCTATAGCCTGAAGGATCAGGACATTGATTACGCACAGCAGCATTTGCGTATGTTGTCAGGCCTGTATGGCTTATTGCGCCCGCTGGATTTAATGATGCCGTATCGTCTGGAAATGGGCACCAAGCTGAAAAATCCGCGTGGCAGCAATTTGTATGAATTCTGGGGCACCATCATTACTGATCTGATCAATGAAGATCTGGCTGCGGCCAAGTCTGAATTGCTGGTGAATATCGCTTCGGATGAATATTATAAATCGGTGAAAGAAAGTAAGATTCAGGCAGAAATCATCAAGCCGGTATTTTTAGACCAGAAAAATGGCAAATATAAAGTCATCAGCTTCTATGCCAAAAAAGCCCGTGGCCTGATGGCGCGCTATATCATCGAAAATAAAATTGAACGTGCTGAAGATTTAAAAGGCTTTAATAGCGATGGCTATTATTTCGATGCTGACAGCTCCCTAAAAGGTGAGCTGGTGTTTAAGCGAGATGAGCAAGCCGCATAAACAGGGGAGTGCGTGCCATGCAATCAGAACTTGCTGATTTTCAGTTGTATTGGCAACGCTGCGCTCAGCAGTTTTCGCTGAATCGCTGCCAGACGCAGCAGCTGTATGCGCGGCTGCTGGCGGCCTATAGTGAGCCACAGCGGCACTATCATGGCGTGCAGCATATTCTGGAATGTCTGCAGCATTTCGACCAGATTCGGGCGCAATTACAGCAGCTATCGCTGGTCGAGCTGGGGCTCTGGTTTCATGATGCCGTTTATGACCCTAAAGAGCAGGACAATGAAGCGCAAAGTGTAGTGCTGTGCCAGCAGTTATGCGCAGATTTTTTAACAGCAGCACAACTGGAAACCGTGAGCCGCTGGATTCTCGCGACCCGGCAGCATCAGCCCAGTGATGAGCCTGACTTAAATGCCTTGCTGGATATTGATCTGGCGATTCTGGCTGCGCCGCCAGCACGTTTTGCTGAATATCAGCAACAGATTCATCAGGAATATGCCTGGGTCGAGCAGAATCTTTATCAGCACAAGCGCCGTGCGGTATTGATGCAGTTTTATCAGATGCAACCGCTATATCAGACCCGGTATTTCCAGCAGCATTATGAAGCACAGGCCAAACACAATCTGGCCCAAGCCTTGTCTGCAGCGGGCGAATCAGCATCGTGATGGTTTATTCACCCACTAAAATTCAGGCATAAAAAAAGGCAAAGTCAGACTTTGCCTTTTCCATCTTGTCACAAGATTAGTGGTGATGACCGCCAACACCGTGTACGTGACCGTGGTCTAACTCTTCTTGAGTCGCTTCACGGATTTCTACGATTTCAACTTCAAAAGTCAGGTCTTGACCAGCAAGCGGGAAGTTTGCATCAACGATTACGTTTTCGCCTTCAACTGCTTTAACCGTTACGATCTGTACGCCATCATCAGTTTGTGCTTGGAACTGCATGCCAGGCTGAATGCTGTCTACGCCTTGGAACATTTGCGCTGGAACTTCTTGAACCAGGTCAGGGTTGTATTCGCCATAACCTTCAGCAGCAGGTACGTTTACAGTGAATTTTTCACCCACAGTTTTACCTTCTAGGGCTTTTTCAAGACCAGGGATGATGTTACCCGCACCATGCAAATAGGCAAGTGGTTCACCTTGAGATTGGTCGAGAGTTTCACCCTCTGCGTTAGTCAATGTGTAGTGGAAAGAAACCACGAGGTCATTTGCAATAGCAGTCATGTTATAGATCCATTTAGTTTTCTAAGGGTACATCATAAAGTGAAAAGGCAAATTTGTTGAATACTTTTACTCAAAAAACTCACATTTGGCTTTTTTATGACATTTTCCCAGATATTGGGGCAGTCGATAAAATTTCAATGCAATTTTATTTTAGGGCCAATTTTTCTGCCGAGCATGTCTTTGGCGGTCAGCACCCCGGCATGGGTATAGCCATGAATGGTGGCCTGATGTAGCCGGTATAAAGACACATACATCGATTTGGCGACCATACCCTGTACATTGACCCGACCAAGTAATTCACCCACGGCCGTATGCTGGCTTAAAGAAATCAGCGAGCCTTTGTCGGAAAACTTAAACATCGGCAGTGGTTTCCCATTCACGCGCTGGCTCAGGGCACGAACCAGAAAGCTGGCCTGCTGACTGGCCACCTGCGCACGCGGACCCAGCACCGGTTCATCGGCTTTGGGTTGACAATGGGCACAATCGCCAAAGGCAAAAATGTTGGGGTCGGTATAAGTCTGTAAGGTGGCATAGACTTTTAAACGGTTCAGATGATCTTTTTCAAAATCTTCCCACTGTTTAAAAATTTCCGGGGCCTGAATTCCGGCAGCCCAGACTTTAATTTCTGCTTCCAGTGGATTGCCTGCAGCAAAATAAACCTGTTCTTCATCGACTTTGGCCACCCGATGCTGGGTCAGCACTTCAATGCCAAAGCGCTCCAGCTGGACTTGGGTATGCCGGGAAATTTGCTGTGACAGCGCTGGCAAAATCCGGTCGGCGGCTTCAATGAGCGTAATGCGAACCAGTTGCGGATCAATCCGGTTTAAACCATATTGAGCAAAAGTCTGTTTGGCCTGATACAGCTCTGCTGCCAGTTCAACACCGGTGGCCCCCGCACCAATAATGGCAATATTCAGGGCACGGCTTTGCGGTTGATTTTGGGCTTCTAAATACAGGTGTAGCAAGTCCTGATGAAACACCGTGGCCTGAGGCAGGCTGTCCAGAAAATGACAATGCTGTTTCACCCCTTCGGTATGAAAGTCATTGGAAGTGGAACCCAGCGCCAGCACCAGTGTGTCATAATCCACGTCGATCTGCTTCGGTGGCTGTTCTTTTTTGGAAAATTGCGGTGCCTGCAACTGAATCTTTTTCTGGGTCCGGTCAATGCCAACCAGGGTGCCTAATATAAACTGATAATGATGCTGGGCAGCATGGACAAAATAGTTGGTTTCTTCCTGATGCGGATTGAGTGTGCCGGCTGCAATTTCATGTAGCAGCGGTTTCCAGATGTGGGTCAGTTTCTGATCGACCAGAATAATCTGCGCTTTGCCCGATTTACCCAAACGATGACCGAGTTGGGTAGCAAGCTCCAGACCGCCGGCGCCGCCACCGACAATCACAATACGATGTAATGCTGACATGATGAACCTATATTGTTATTTTTAATGCAAGAACAGGCTCAATTTATGCCATCTCCCGGTCAGGAAAATGGCTCAGATTGTTCGACAACTTACATCATGTAGCATTTCCACTGTGCTTGTTCACAGGATTAAACCAGCGGATAAGTTTTGGCTGCGGTTTCATCCTTGGAGGAAAAGCTAAACAGGCTTTTTAGCCAGATCAGCAATTTTTCAAACAGGCTGGCTTCGGCAATATGTACTTCTTCTTCCAGATGAATGGTATTGATCAGGCGGTTATTCTGATAAACATGCACAGTGGCCAGCTGCATCACCTGTGCCAGCGGGGCCGTCAGTAACTTTTCTTTCAGCTCGACATTCAAATGGGTTTCGGTCTGGGTTAAGGGTTCAATCAGTCGGGTCTGACCGAAGGTATCGTTAACAAACAGGCGCTGCTGGGTCACATCAAACTGTTTTAAATTAATCGCGCTGTTTTCGCCATATAAAGACGTGGTGACAATTTTCGGTTGCTGCACTTCAACCTTGAACATTTTCAGGGTCGACTTTACCACTGGCAACTCAGCAATCAGCTGCTTGTTTTTTAAAGCCACTTCGTTGCGGGTGTAGGCATAACTGATGTTCATCAGTTGCTGGGCAATTTCAGCGCGTTTAAATGCACTTTTGGCACCCAAAACCACCACAATTAAACGCCGGTTCGGATCATCAAAATTCTGGGTGAGACGGTTGGCCGTCAGCGCCAGGTTATAACCGGCGGCACGGGTATAACCGGTTTTCAAGCCATCCACCGTCGGGTCCTGTTTGAGCAGAATGTTAGTGGCACGGTGATAACGCTGGTTATAGGTAAAACTGGTCTGTTTGGAATAAGCGAGATAATCCGGAGTGTCATTGACGACCGCCTGTGCCAGACGGGCCAGATCGGCCGCGGTAGAATAATGTTCCGGCATGGTAATCCCGGCCGGATTCTGGAAATGGGTATGCTGCATTCCCAAGGCCTGTGCTTCCTGATTCATACGTGCCACGAACTGCGGTACGCTGCCAGAAATCCGTTCGGCCAGAGTTAGGGCGGCATCATTGGCAGACATCACAATTAAACCAGCTAGCAGCTGATCAACAGAAATCTGCTCACCTTCTTTCAGGTACATCTGGGATTCATCCCACATCACCTGTTTCACCACCGACGTTGCGGTCAGCACATCTGCCACGTTCAGCTTGCCGGCCTGAATGTCCTTGAGCACAATATAGGCCACCATCATCTTGGTCAGCGAGGCCGGGGCGCGCTGAATCTGGCTATTGTGTTCTGCAATGACCTGACCCGATTGTGGATCAAGCACGGTCCAGGCTTCTGCTTCAACCGTTTCAGGATTAAAAGATAATAAGGTGGCATGCGCAAGCGAGCTGCATAGCCAGCACAGCAGCGCAATCAGGTAGATGACACGTTTCAAGGGGATTCCTTTTTTAACCAGTCCGTTGGTCATAAACATAAAAATTTTAGGCATGCTATGCTTTTTTTTGCCGCCTGACTAGCGATAATTTTCGACAATGAAGACGACTGCGCATTGCATGACAAAAAAATGTTAAGCTAATTGATAAGTTATCTCTTTGATCTTTTATATCGCCCATTATGTTGCATTATCAAATCGAATTTGACGATTATCGTCAGCATCTTATTCATGTCACTTTGCGCTTTCTGGCCAATCCGACACAGGTTCTAGCTTTACCAACCTGGATTCCGGGCAGCTATCTGATTCGTGAATTCTCCAAACATATTGAAGCGGTCAAGGCCTATGATGAAGCCGGGCGTATTTTAAAAATCCAGAAATTTGAAAAGAACAAATGGCGTTTGTTTAATACCGATCATGAACTGATTACGGTGGAATATGATGTTTATGCCTACGACCTGTCGGTGCGTGGTGCCTATGTTGATCAGACCCGGTTATATGTCAATCCGGCCTGTGCCTGTTTAGGACTGGAAGGTCAGGAAGATAAAGCGATTGAAGTCGAAGTGTTTCTGCCTAATGAGCTGAAACATTTCCAGCTGGCGACCGGACTGGCAGCCAAAAGTCTGGTGAAGGGGCGTTATACCTTAAAAGCCAAAAACTATGCCGAACTGATTGATGCGCCGTTTGAGCTGGCCGAGCAGACCCGTTTTAGTTTTGATGCAGCAGGCATTCCACATGAATTTGTGGTGTCGGGCAAACATGCCATGAATGCTGCGAGAATGCAGCAGGACCTGGAAAAAATCTGCGCCACTGAAATTGCCATGTTCGGTTCTGCACCGTTTCAGGATTATACCTTTATGACCATGGCGACCGGGAACAGCTACGGCGGTCTGGAGCATCCAAACAGCACCAGCCTGATTACCCCGCGCGATGATTTGCCAAAAGCCAATGAGCCGGAAGAACCCTCAAAAGAATATCAGCGTTTTCTGGGGCTGTGCAGCCACGAATATTTCCACTCCTGGCTGGTGAAATTTATCCGTCCGGACAGCTTTGTCAATTATGATCTGAACCGGGAAGGTTACACTTCCTTGTTGTGGATTTTTGAAGGTTTCACCTCGTATTATGATGACCTGATTTTATTACGCAGCGGTGTGGTCAATCAGGAATCTTATATTGCTTTATTAAAAGCGCAGATTGACCGTTATTTGCAAAATCCGGGTCGGGCAATCCAAACCGTGGCTGAATCGAGTTTTGATGCCTGGGTCAAATTCTACCGCCAGGATGAAAACTCAAACCATGCCGGTACCAGCTATTACAACAAGGGCTGTCTGGTGGCCTTGTGTCTAGATCTTGGTTTACGTCTGCGTGGCTCTAGTCTAGATGCCTTAATGCGCAAGCTGTATGACAATGCGCAGCAGGGGATTCAGGTGCATGAGCGCACGATTTATGAATTGTGTCAGGAATTAACCGGTGATAGCTGGGCTGAGCAGATTAACCATCTGATTAACACCACCGAAGAATTACCGCTGGATCAGCTGTTCCCGGAATTTGGTCTGAGCTACAGCTTAAAAAATGACAAGCGTTTGCCATTGGGGCTAAAACTGGCCGATAAACCGGAAGGCGTACTGGTACAGGCCGCACGCCGTGATGGTCAGGCAGCGCAAGCCGGTCTGTCGGCGCATGATGTAATCATTGCCATTGATGGCCTCAAAGCCAGCAGCAAACTGATCGAACAGTATGCCAAACAGAGCGGCAGCTTTACAGTACATGCTTTCCGCCGTGATGAACTGATGCAGTTTGAAGTGAATGCAGCAGGTTCTGAACTGACTGAAGTTGAATTAAAAGTTGAAGATCAGGCCAAACTGGATCGCTGGTTAAAAGTGTAAAATCACAGTCTGAAATCTATACTATAAAAAACCGATGCTCAGGCATCGGTTTTTTTATGCAGATCTATCGTCATAAACCCTATCGTAATCACACCTTATTTGATGATCAGGCGGGAAGTACCGCGAAACTCCGCCACAATCTGTGCGCTGTGTTCACCAAACGACACCAAATGGGCGCCCAGATGCTGCATTAATCGGTCCTGATGAAACATGGGATTAACTTGCTGATCCATAGCAGACTCCTTTTTTAAGATACGTTTTATTTTAAATTTAAAATTATGTGAATCATAAATAGCATTGTGATGCTGAAAATACAAGCAAAAAAATAAGGCCCCGTTGGAGCCTTATTTTCATCGTCTATTCAACGCATCTTTGCAACAGCTTTTTTAGCTATACAGATGCCAGCCCCATTAACGGGCACGACGACCACGTGATTTGGTGTTGGGACGGGTGGTGCCATTGGTCTTGCGACGTGGCTTTTCACCTTCTTCCATTTGCCAGATGCGTGGTGTGCCGGATTTTTTCTTGGCGGTACCATCTTTGTTGACTTTTTTCTGCATCGGTTTGCCACCAGTGCCGCCCGGTTTCTTCACATAAGAACGTGAGCGATACGGCTGTTCGGCTGGTACATCTTTAAAGTCGCTATAGAGCAGTGGTTCAATTTCACGGGTTTCACCCGGTTGCAGGCCCAGCTGAACCAGATCAATCGAACCGATTTTGGTGCGAATTAAACGCAAAGTTGGGAAGCCGACCGCAGCGGTCATGCGGCGCACCTGACGGTTACGGCCTTCACAAATTGAAATTTCAGCCCAGGAGGTCGGCACCGAAGCGCGGTAACGTACCGGCGGATGACGTTCCCATAACCACTCCGGTTCAGCCACTTTAATCGCTTTGGCCGGCAAGGTCATGCCATCATTCAGTTCTACACCTTTACGCAGCTGTTCTAGCGCTTCTTCGGTAATGTCACCATCGACCTGGACCAGATAGGTTTTAAACTTTTTATTGGCCGGGTTGGTAATAAACTGGTTTAAACCGCCATGATCGGTCAGGAACATTAAACCTTCTGAATCCATGTCCAGACGACCGGCAATCCGCAAATCCGGATCGTCAATGAAGTCGGCCATGGTTGGGTGCTTTTCATCGGGACGAAACTGCGACAGCACATCATAAGGCTTGTTAAGAATAACTATTTTCACTGTAACCTGCTAAAAAATATAACAAAATATGGGTGTGATTCTTATGCTAACTGTAATACAACCCGGCATGGGAGAGAAAGGGTGACAATGAGCAAAAAGAAGGTCCACAATATCGGGCTACTATAGCAGATTCTGTCTGATCTGCCTGAACTTTATGGCAAAGCTGAGCAGATGATTTTGATTGGAAATGTAAAACTTGCTGAGAGATGCTACAGGATATATGCCGATTTATTAAGCACAGAAATAAGGCCATTTCCCTTATAAATCCCGGGCTGGTTAAATTTTGATTAAACTGAAAAGGTCATCGAGTTAAAAATACAATTAAGCAGACAGCCAAAAAAGACCGGTGCCGGGCAAGAATAGTATGGATTTGCCCGCCCACCAATCACAGGGAGTAGCAAGGATTATGGGTTATCAGAAAATCGTCGTGCCTGCAGATGGCAGCAAAATTACGGTAAATGCAGATTTATCCCTGAATGTGCCGAACAATCCGATTATCCCTTTTATTGAAGGTGACGGGATTGGGGTGGATATTACCCCGACTATGAAAGCCGTGGTGGATGCGGCAGTACAAAAAGCCTATGGTGGCAAACGTGCGATTGAATGGATGGAAGTGTATTGCGGCGAAAAGGCCAACAAGATTTATGGCACCTATATGCCGGAAGAAACCTTTGAGGTCTTGCGTGAATTTGTGGTGTCGATTAAAGGGCCGCTAACCACACCAGTTGGTGGTGGGATCCGCTCATTGAATGTGGCCTTGCGTCAGGAACTGGACCTGTATGTCTGTGTGCGTCCGGTACGCTGGTTTGAAGGCGTGCCTTCACCGGTGCAACATCCGGAACTGACCGATATGGTGATTTTCCGGGAAAACTCGGAAGATATTTATGCCGGGATTGAATGGAAAGCCGATTCACCGGAAGCGAAAAAAGTTATTAAATTCCTGAAAGAGGAAATGGGTGTCACCAAAATCCGCTTTGAAGAAAACTGTGGTATTGGGATTAAACCGGTCTCCAAAGAAGGCACTCAGCGTCTGGTGCGTAAAGCCATCCAGTTCGCGATTGATAATGACAAGCCGAGTGTGACCTTGGTACATAAAGGCAACATCATGAAATATACCGAAGGCGCCTTTAAGGAATGGGGGTATGAAGTGGCGCTGGAGCGTTTTGGCGGCGAATTGCTCGATGGCGGGCTGTGGGTGAAGCTGAAAAATCCGAAAACCGGCAAAGAGATTATGATTAAAGATGTAATTGCCGATGCCTTTTTACAGCAGATTTTAATGCGCCCGGCAGATTATTCGGTCATTGCCACCTTAAACCTGAACGGGGATTATATTTCAGATGCACTGGCGGCAGAAGTCGGCGGGATTGGCATTGCACCGGGAGCCAATATTGGCGGGGCAATTCATATGTATGAAGCCACCCATGGCACTGCGCCAAAGTATGCTGGGCAGGACAAGGTCAATCCGGGGTCGATTATTCTGTCTGCGGAAATGATGCTGCGCGATATGGGCTGGACTGAAGCGGCCGATCTGATTATTCGGGGTGTATCCGGTGCGATTGCAGCCAAAACGGTGACATATGATTTTGAACGCCTGATGCCAGATGCCACCTTGCTGCGCTGCTCTGAGTTTGGTCAGGCGATTATTGACAAGATGGACCAATAAAACGCTATCTATTTGATGCAACCGCCCGCGTTTAACGCGGGTTTTTTATGCCTTATCTTCTCATCCATTTGTGTCAATGTAATGACAAGTAACCACAGTGATGCTTTGGGTGACTAAGGTAAAATAGTAAAACTATTTTCACTTAATTTGTAATGGATAATCCTGTGCCCAATTACATTGAGGCAATTTGATACAGCTTATGACTTGGGCAAAAAACAAAACCCGGTAGAGTAATACCTGTACATATTGTGCGACATATCGAACTGATACAGGAGTGATATGAAATGGCTAATCAACAAAACCAGCAGAATCAACAGAATCAGCAAAACCAACGTCAACAAAATCAGCAGCAACAAAATCAAAAACAGAAAAACCAACGTCAGCAATGATGTCGCCCCCCAATTTAAAAACTTTTTCATCGCCTAAAGGCGCAGATAGGTTTTTAAATTGATTTACTGACAAAGGCTCTCATGATGAGAGCCTTTGTCATATCTATATAGCCCATGACGATCTAGATCGGAAAGCAGCAGAGGAATCATCTCCAAACCCAGATCAGCAAAACCTGTACAAAAACCGTGTTTTATCTACCCCTGAGCAGACCTTAAGATCAAGTCATCCCTTGATGATGCAGGTGCCATGAATATCTTGATTTCTAAACGGCTCGCCGGTCTGGCGCTTGGCTTAAGTTTGAGTGTGCTGCTGGTCGGCTGTCAGCCACCGCCTTCGGGTGATGCCGCCGGTATGCGCTATCCGATGCTGTATCTGAAATTGCAACAGCAGGAATTCATGGCGCCTTTACCGGTCCCGGTAGAAGGTGTGCAGGCCAGGCAGATCAGTGATACCTGGGGTGCGGCGCGCAGTGAAGGGCGTCGGCATGAAGGCACTGATATTTTTGCCAAACGCGGCACGCTGGTACGCTCAACCACGGCTGGAATTGTATCGCGGGTGGGCACCAACAACCTTGGGGGTAAAGTGGTCTGGGTGATTGGTCCGGGCTTAAGCCATCATTATTATGCGCATTTAGAGGATTATGCAGCGGAGATTCAGGAAGGCGACTGGATTGAAGCCGGTGAAATCATTGGTTATGTCGGTAATAGCGGCAATGCTCAAAATACACCGCCACATTTGCATTATGGGATTTATCTCAGTGGTCAAGGCGCCGTGAATCCTTATCCCTATTTGGTACAAGAACTGACCGATGAATAAATGGGATCAGTTTACCTCGATTGTAGAAACTGGGGTTTTGGTGGCCGGCAGTCTGCAAATAAAATACAGATTTCCCAGTGCCAGAACCGCACCGGCCAGTAAAAACTGCTGCGGATAGGACCAGCCGGCGACTTGTAAGCCGCTAAAGCTTAAGCCTCCTATCAGCTGCACGCTGGCAAAGCATAAAGTAGCCATGCCCCATAATTTTTTATAGGCCAGACCATACAGCTGGAGCAGGGTATAAGAGGTCAGAAACACCACCGCCGGATTCAGCAGGCCAGTAAAAAAGGAAGACAGAAAGGTCATCACTGACCAAGGGGCGATTGCCGCTAAAATGGCCGCCACATACAGGCAATACAGGATTTTCAGGGCTTTGAAATTGCCGAGCTGTTTTGCCAGAAAATAGGCACAGGCCGCTCCGCAGGCACTGCCCAGGCCATATAAAATCCAGTGGCTATTGATCCAGAACAGGCTGAGTTGTTGCACCTGACTTAAATAGTCAATCCAGAAGAGTGAGTGTGGTACATAGGAAAACGCGCTACAGCTATACACCAAGAGCAGGCTGGCAAAGACTTTTTTATTGATGGGCACAGCAGCAGCGCTTTGAGGCTGGCTTTGGATGTTAACCGGTAGGGCTTTGGGTTTGAGCAGGATTAAACCCAGACTGCACAGCACGGCAAAGGCACATAAAATCAGCCAGGCGCTTGAGGTGGAGATATGATCTAAATAGGGCAAAAATAATGTGGCGAGCAGCACACCAAGTCCGATGCCACTAAAACCAATCACATTAATTTTAAACCGATGCTGCAATTCACAGTGCTGCGCAACCACGCTCGGCGCCAGAATCATCAGCCAACCACCGCAGATGCCGGACAATATTCGCCAGAACAGATACCAGCTGCCCTCAAAACCGGCGAACGCACAGCAGAATAAACTTAAACTGCCGAGAAAGGCCGCGGCCTGAATCCAGCTTAATAGCTGCCGGTTTAAGCGCATGGCCCAGACCGCACCAATTAAATAACCGAGTAAATTGGCGCTGCCTAACAGGCTGGCAAACTCGCTACTCCATTCAAAAGCCAGACGGGTACTGGGTAATAAGGCGGTATAAGAAAAACGAAAAATACCGATACCTAAACAGGTGGCCAGCAGTAAAAACAGGCTGAGGCGGCGTTGCTGTGCATCCATGCAGATTCCTTGCGCTTTTTATTATGCGTAAAATATTGTTGTATGGCGCGCGGGCTATTACAGTTGCGCGCTGATCTGGCCAATTTGTTTGCTAATCTAACAGCTGTTTATTCCACTGAAACCGGCTGACCAATGCTATAAAAATGCCCGCCGGCAATATGGTGGATACTTTTCCATTCATCGGCCACTTCATGATAATACCAGTGCCCGTCACGAAATACCCGCTGATCGGCATAGGCTGTAATGACTTTGCCTATAAACAGGTCATGGGTTTGCTGGTTGTGCGACTCCGGAATAAGTTCACAGATCAGCCAGGCGGCGCATCCGGCCACTGTCGGCACAGGAGAATGCTCAAACTGGAACAGCTCGACCCCACAGCGGTCCAGCTTGTTCGGTTCCTGAAACAGGCTGATGCTTCCCAGTTGATGCACCATCTTGAGCTGTTTTAAGGTCGGTACCTGCAAGGCAAAATAACCTGACTGTTCAATGATGGCGCGGGTTTTGGTGCTTTTATCCAGCACTACCGTAACTTTGGCAGGATTAAACTCAAGCGCACAGGCCCAGGCTGCAGCCATGACATCGGTTTCCTGCTGATCTTGCGCAGACACCAGCACGGTCGGACCATGATTAATCAAACGATAGGCCTTTTCCAAAGGTACAGTTTGCAGATCAGCAGGGAGCGTCATATTTTTTTATTCTTCAATCAGAGATCATTCCAGAGATATGCAGGAAAACAACAATTCTGCATTGTGCCGGGTGTTAAAACTTATATCATTGATGCATGCTTGAGAAAAAGCACAAAATACAGCGGGAGACAGATTCATGAAAATGTATCAGGTTGATGCATTCACAACAGCATTATTTAAGGGAAATCCGGCTGCAGTAATAGTGGTCGAAGACTGGCTTGATGACGCTTTAATGCAGAATATTGCACTGGAAAATAACCTTTCCGAAACTGCCTTTGTCAAGCCGATGGATGCTGAAAATTTCGAGATTCGCTGGTTTAGCCCCACAGTTGAAGTCGATTTTTGCGGCCATGCCACTTTGGCCAGCAGCTTTGTACTGTTTAAGGATTATACCCGCGCCAAAACCATTCATTTTCATGTCAAAAATTTAGGTCTTTTTATTGTCACGCAAGATGATGATGGCAAAATCCGCATGAATTTTCCAACCCGTGTGCCGGTACTGCAAGATGAATTTCCGGCGCAATTGCTGGATGTGATTGATCAGCCGGTTAAGGAAGTCTATTTAAATGCACAGGCCTATATTCTGGTACTGGAATCTGAGCAGGCAGTGTTAGCCGCCCAGCCCGATCTGGCCAAAATCCGGCAGATTGCAGAGCTGCATCAGGTCAGCACCGCAATTACCGCGACAGACCTAGATGTGGCCTTGACCGCGCCCTCTCAGGACTATGACTATATTGCTCGCTACTTTGCCCCGCATAAAGGGATTGATGAAGATCCGGTGACTGGTTCCATGCATACCGGTCTGGCGCCGTTATGGGCAGAAAAAACCGGCAAAACTGAACTGGTGGCTTATCAGGCTTCGGCGCGAGGTGGAATGCTGTACTGTGCCTTACAAGCAGAGCAGCGTATTGAAATTTCCGGTTATGCCAAATTATATCTGGTGGCCGAGTTATTTTTAGATTAAAACAGAACAGGGAAATCACGCTGGGTATGCCGGTGATTTTCAAACATAAGTCACAACAACAAACAATTTAATGCTGCAGTCATGCAAGCAGCTGCAGCAGGTAAAAGGTATTGAAAAAATTATGTTAATGCGGTTTAAACAGCTCAGCCTGTCTTTGCTGATCATGGGTGTGGGGGCTACGACATTTGCCCAGCCGGTGTTGGTAAAATCTGATCAGCAGATTGAAGAATACCGGCTGGATAATGGTTTTCGGGTGATTCTGGCGCCGAATGCCAAAGAAAATAAAGTGGTGATGAGTACCATCTACTTTACCGGTTCCCTGAATGATCCCCAAGGCAAAGGCGGTATGGCGCATTTACTGGAACATCTGGCGTTTAAAGGCACCCAGAATGTCCCGGGAGATGAATTCCAGCGCCGTTTAAACCAGTACACCTTAAGCAATAATGCCAGCACCGATTACTACTCGACCAAATATCTGAACACCATCCGCCCAGATCAGACAGCCATTAATGAGATGATTTATCTTGAAGCCGAGCGTATGGACAAGCTGGTGCTGCAAGAAAAATTTGTGCCGGCAGAAATTGCGATTGTGAAGCGTGAACGCGAAGTGCGTATGGATCAGCCCTATGCGGTGTTAATGGATCAGGTCTGGAAAGCGGCCTATGGCAACCAGTATCTGGGCCGTTTACCGATTGGTGATCTGAATGAGTTGCAGTCGATTCAGATGCCGGAATTGCAGCGTTTTTATCGTAACTGGTATGCACCGAATAATGCCGTGATGGTGCTGACCGGCAAGTTTGATAAAGCGCAGGTACTCAAGCAGATTGATCAGCATTTTAGTCCGCTGGCCAAACGCCAGATTCCGGCACAGGTCAAGGTGCCAGTGCTGGATGCCCGTACCATCAAAAACCGGGATTTTTTAGTGCAAAAAGGCAGCCAGCTGGCCAAGTTCAATATCTATTTAAATGGTCAGAACGGCCAGCATAAAACCGCTCTGGCGTTGGCGCCGTATTTATACACCATGCAGCCGAGCGGGCATTTGTATCAGGGCATGGTTGAAACCGGTATCAGCACCATGGTGCAATCGACCACCTGGCTGGATCAGGATTTTAATCTGGTCTTTATGGGTGCCTTGTATGCACCGACTCATAATGCCAAGCAGGTTGAAACTGCCTTGCAGCAGGGTGTCGAGCAGGGCAAAAATTTTAATCAGACCGAGCTGAACCGGGTCAAAACCCTGATTCGCAATAGCCAGGACAGTCTGTTTAGCAATGCCAGTGCTCTTGCCGGTATGCTAAGTGATTATGTGGTATCGGAGCAGGGCAACTGGGCACAGTATTTTGTCCATCAACAGGAATTACAGGCCTTAACGGTGGATCAGGTCAATACACGTTTACAGCAATTCCTGATTCCTGAACATCGTATGCGCGGGCATATTCAGCCGACACCAGAAGAGCAGAAAAAGGCCCAGCAACAGCAGGCTGCTGAACCGCTGAAAACCCTCGATCAAATGGATGTACAGGCCGAGCCACTCAAAGACATCAGCAGCTATGAGCAGGAAATTCAGCAGTATCTGCACACATCCAAACAGGCCTTAAGCCAGACTGAAGCCAAAATCCAGCGTGGCACACTGGCCAATGGCATGAAATATGCACTGTTTCCTACCTCGACCCGGGACGATAAAACCTACGCCACCATTATAGTCGATTTTGGCAATGAAAAATCGCTGTTTAATCAGGGCGAGATTATTGACCTGATGGCCTATTTAATGCTGCGTGCCTCAGATCAGTACAGCCTGCAGGATATTGCCGACAAATCGATTGACGCCGGTGGTTCAGCTTCGGCACAGGCCAATAGCAATGGCGTGGCCATTTCGATTGTGGCCAAAAAAGATAAATTTGATGAGTTTTTCAGATTTGTCTTGGAAATCATGAAAAAGCCGCTGTTTGAACAGGCCCAGTTTGATCTGATCAAGGCACAAAGTCTGGCCAGTCTGGACCGGCCGTATACCGAGCCGGAAACCGTGGCTGCCTTAAATATGGCACGTTTGATCGAGCGTTATCAGCCGGGAGATTTGCGTTATCACTTCGAGCCGGAATTTGCCAAGCAGCAGTTGACCCAGGCCAGCAATGAGAAAGTCAAACAGCTGTATCGGCAGTTTTTTGCCATGGATCATGCCCGGATTGCCATTACCGGCGATTATGAGGCCAAGCCGGTTCTCAAGCTGTTGCAACAGCAGTTTGCCACTTGGAACGGAGCACAGCCGTATCAGCGTTTAAGCGTGCCGTATAACAGCTATGCGGCGCAAAAACAGCATGTACTGTCCGAACAGCGTGAGTTTGGCAGTTATCAGGGCGTGATGACCCTGCCCGTGGGAAATGATCATCCCGATGCAGCCGCATTAATGGTCATGAGTCATATTTTAGGGGACTCACAACTGACCTCACGTCTGGCGCAAGAGCTGCGTGAAAAAAATGCGCTGGTCTACAGTTTTGGCAGTTCGCTCAGTTTAAGCAGCTTTGAAAATTCTGGTGCCCTCAGTGTGAGTGCCAACTATACTGCCGGTAAAGCGGCGCAGTTGTCGCAGGCGGTACATAAAGTCTTTCAGGAGTTGCGCAAAAATGGCGTGACTGCACAGGAAGTAGCGGCGGCCAAGGCTGACATTCTGAAACAGCGTGTCACAGCGCTGGAAGATGAGCGCCGTATTCACCGGATGCTGGTGGCACAGCTGGAACTTGACCGTGATTTACCGTATCGGGAAAAACGTGATCAGGCCATTGCCCGACTCAGCAAAGCCGATATTGATGCGGTGATCCAGAAATATCTGCTGCCGCAACATTGGGTCGAAGTCATGGCTGATCAATATGGTCAGCCGGTAAAATAAGTGCTGATTACAGATCATTCATATAAAAAATCTCCCTAAACGGGAGATTTTTATGAAGCCGGTTATGTTGGCACTGATCCCATCTGCCAGCAATCCTTATAGGTGCTATGAGTAAGTATGAGGTGAATTTATCATAGAGAATTAGAGCCGATAGAATTGTTTGGCATTATCATGGAACACCTGCGCTAATGCCTGCGGATGATACGTCGCCACCACATCGCTAAAGGCATCAATAATCGTGACTAAGTCACTGCTGACCCGATCCATCGGGAAATTGGAACCAAACATCACCCGATACATACCAAAACTTTTCAGCGCGTGCTGAATCAGCGGGGCAGTTAAATCAATAATTTCCTGTTTTGAGGCCAGCCGTTGCTGCTGGTGAAACTGATGGCCCAGTACCGGCATAAACAGCCCCGACAATTTGGTATAGACATTCGGGCAGCGCGCCAGTTCAGCCAGGTCTTCCTGCCAGCGAAACAGGATATTGTCGCGCGCAGTTTGGGTAATACCGGTATGCGAGCCGACCGGACCAAACAGACCGGCCGGTGTACCGAGGTGATCCAGCACAATTGAGGTTTCCGGAAACTGTTTTGCCAGGGCAATCACATCTTCCAGCTGGCTGGAATAGACCCAGGCATCAAAACTTAAATTATGCTGTGCCAGTAGTTCAAAGCCTTTCAGAAATTTTTTGTCACGGTATAAATGCGGATCATCGGCCCAGGCATAAATGTCTTTATCTTCATGAACCGCAGCCATTTTACGAATCCCGCGAAAATGTTGCGGCGCCGCTTTCTGATGCATTTTCAGAATCTGCTTGAACTGGCTGTCACGCGGGTCGGCCGTGGCCACCACTGCACCCAGCTGGATACCATTTTTGGTAAAATCCAGCGACTCAATAAAACGGGTTTCTCCAACCACACCTTTGCCTTTGTGGTCATGCCAGCTGGCCTCCACATGCACCACTTTTTCAACCGGATAAAAGCCGACATCGCGGCAATAATGCTCGGGCAAATAGGGGGCAGTGACATGCTGGGTATGTCCCAGGGTGTCAATCAGCGCTTTGGATTTTAGCGTACGGATGGTTTTATCCAGTAAGCGTGGATATTTCCCCAGCAGCTTGACCGCCAAGCGTGCGCTGTGTGGTGTGTTATACGGGTCCCATTGATGAATATGCGCATCAATCAGTGCAAATCCAAGATTTTGCATAGCAGGTTGGTTTGATCCTTGAAGATGTCTATTTTATTCAAAGCCAAGTCTGCAAAAAAGAAAAGGGTATTTATCGAAAAGATGACATTAAAAAAGCCCAACAGGGTGGACTTTTTTTAGCAATTTAATGATCGTGATCATGTTTGTGTTTATTGCTGTGAAATTCTTCATTACGACGGAAACGTAAATAGTTCTCGAACTGTTCACAGTATTCATCATAATTGTCTTCCAGCATCATCTGGAACTGCTGCAAAATGTAGGACATGACCTGATCTTTGGCAGCACGCATTTCCTCACCATCTTTGAAGTTATTGGCTGCGACCCAGGTATTAAAACGCGCCGTGCCGAACAACATGGCAGCGCTGACCTGACCGCGTTTTTCCGCTGGTTGTTCCTGTGAGCCTTTTTCGACGCGACAAAATTCGTTGGCCTGTTTGATAAATTCATCAGCACGTTCAAAGAAAGCAGCATTTAACGCTTCTTCTTCGGTAACATCGGTTGCTTCAATCTTTTGAACCATGAATTTTTCCTAAGCTAAAATCATAAACAATAATTATAGGCAAAGCCTTGCAGAAACTAAACCTTTGTCTTACTCTAAAAATAGCCTAAGCAAGAAAAAGGAATCACGATGCAAGATGCAATTGCGGTTCAAAGTCTAAAAAGTGATATTGCGCTGCTGCGACAAAACATCTGGCCGCCGGTACATCTGGCCAATGTAGAAGGGCTGCCAATTTATTATGGCAATCCGGCTGAAGTTGAAGCCTATTTCCAGCAATGGTCCGGATTGATTGAGCGGGCACAAGAGCTGTTTCAGCCCTTTATGGAAGATGAAGTGCTGGCTGCCATTCATCTGCCAAGTCACTTAAACCTGCCTTTATTTTTCTTTCATGTTGACCGAATCCGGATTAATAAAACCCGGGCCAAAGAATCAAAAACTTTTCGCGGTCTGGCCAGCTTGATGGAAAAGTGCGGCCAGTTTGATGCTACGCAGATGCTGGCGATGAAACAGTGGCTGGAGAGTGACGACAGCGCCGCACTGGTGGCACACCGTGAGTTTATTGATTTGCGTACCTATGTGTTTCAGCATGGGCAAAGTGAATACACCCGCACTCGTTTTTATGTCAACGGTATTGTGCTGAGTGTCGAACCGCATTTTCAGCTGGTGGATGCCCGGGAAAAACCGCGCAAGCAGCGGAGCGATAGTTATCATGATCCGCTGGCCGATAACGGTACCTGGAAGGTATTTGGCAAGTACCGCTAAATGATTATCTCCGTGCTGGGCTTTAGTCCGACCAGAAGGTTTTGCTGCGGGTAAATTCCAGCAAATGCTGCTGGGCTTCGGCCAGAACATGCTTTTGCTCGGCAGCAATCCAGCCCAGAACAAACCAGGCCTGTGGGTTTTGCTGAACCTCATGTTGAAACAGGGCTTCGGCCACCACCAGATCATTAAACTGCCCCAAAGATTCCTGTGCCGGTTTCAGTGCTTTCAGATACTGTTTGACGGCATCCGCTTCAAATAAAGAGGCAATAAACTCGACTGAATAACGCAGGCGTTTGACTCGTTTGCGGGTGCGGTGCTTCTGTTCACTGTCAAGATGTTCAAACTGCACGGCATCCTGACAAATTTGCCGGTGCATTTTTGCAAGCTGTTTCCGTACCTGTTTTTTCAGCGATTGATCATCTTCATGTGCTGTGCACTGGCTAAACTGTAGCAGCTCCAGCAAGAGGCGCACTGTTTCTGGCGCGCGAAATAGTGCATCAATTTCATCGCTGCTTTCGCTACTTGCTGGCAGTTCCGCGAGGGGAGAGCCGGCCTTGGCCAGACGTGGCATCAGGCTTTCACTCAGCGCATCGCGGTCGCGGGTGGAACCAAGTTGCCGGAACAGTTCTGCCAATTGCGCTTGCCATTCGGGTTGTACCTGTTCGGACCAGTGACCAAAGATTTTCAGCGCGCTGCGTAAACGGCGAATGGCCACACGGGCCTGATGTACATGACCACTCTGATAATGATTGTCGGCAATCGCCGTGGCATTTGGTAATAAATGAGTCAGACAGTTGCTGACAATTTTGGCCAGCGCGCGGCTACTCGAATCATGTTTATCGAGGCTAAAAGGTGTTCGATGTTGAACGGGCAAGATGTCCTGCTGATTCTTGAGCATCTGACCGCGCTGTGATTTGCTGCGAACATCAAGCCAGAGCTGATAGCGTTTTACCCATGGCTGCACAAAATCAATCAGGTCGCTAACATCGCCATGTTTCAGTTCAAACTCGACTTCGTAAATATCGCTTTGTGCTGTTGGTGTGCGGACTTCGCCCTGATCAAACGCCAGTTCAATTGCACTGTCTTTGACTTGTTCAAGCACAATCAGGCGTTGCACATCGGTTTCAAATTGCAGCTCCAGACCGGTATTTTTTAAATCGGCCTTTTTCAGCTCCAGCGCCTGTTTTAGCAAGGTTTGCGCCTGTTTATGTTCCTGATACAGGCTTAGATCCAGCTGCTCCGGTTCATCTGGGCCGAGGGCCAGTTCCAGTTCAAAACGCTCAAAATGATGCTGCCCCGGTGCTTTTAAGGTCTGACACCAGCGTTGACCTTCCAGACGCTGACGCAGGGCGATGGCATGCTGTGCCAGCTGCTGCTCAGGACTGTCATAATATTTGGCCCACAGCTGCATTGGCACGGCTTTTTTCTTGGCAATGGCTTTTTCAAAGGCGCGGCGCTGATGCACCGGCACCTGAAATTTCAGTTCGATTTCCGCCATAACCAACTCCTGCAATTTTTATTCTTGATTGACCTTACTATAGGCCAAGCCATGCATAAAAAGTAGCCATAAAGCGTATTCTTTTGTCTGGCCGGAGCGGAGAGTGGCTGAACTTACTTAATAAATTTGCGGCTGACCAGGAATTGTTCGGTGGCATCCAGCAAAGCTTGCGCATGGACTTCCTGTTTTGCGGTCAGCCAGCCGAGTACAAACCAGTCGCTGGCTTCCAGCTCAGTTTGCTGGATATACAGCGCAGCGGAGGAGAGAACCTGATATTCCTGCGCGGCCAGTTGGGCATCGTTCAGGGCTTTGCTGTACTTTTGCAGGTTTTTAACATCATAGATCGTGGTGAGTACCGGGAAAATAAATTTCAGGGCATTAATTTTCTGCGCTAGTTGATCCAGACTGTCAAAATCGGTCAGGCTGGTCTGGTTTAGCTGTTCTTGCAGTAATTTATATTGATGTTGCAAAGTCTGCTGGGCGGCCTGTTTTAAATCCTGCGCAGGGTGGGAGGCATCTTCATCCAGGCTAAACATCAACAGTTCCAGATAATGATGTACATTCTGGGTCGATTTCACCAGATTGGCCAGTTTCTCTTTAGCATATAAAATATCTTTGGCCAGATTCGAGGCGGTATTCGGATTCTGCAAAAAGGTGCCGAGGGTATTTTGCATGTGCTCTAAATGTTGCAGCTGGTCAAACTGCTGTCTAAACGCCAGTAACTGATTGGCCCATTTTTCCGAAATAGACGCACTCCAGTCTTTGAGCAAATGCACGGTTAAATACAGCTGATTCAGTGCATTTTGCGCCTGTACAATATGCTCGGCTTCATTAACACCCGCTGAAATAGCCGCAATGTTCGGTAGTAAATGCTGCAATTGCTGGGCAATTAACAGTCTTAAATTCTGATCGGCTGAGGCTTTTTTATTTAAACGGAATTCTTCAGCCAGACGCGGCGGGCTGACTTGTAAGTCTAAAGCCAGCAAATTGCCCATTTCGGCCTTGCTGCGCACATCTAACCAGAGCTGGTATTTCTTGACCCATTCAAAACAGAAGGCCAGCAGTGCCTGCACTGAACCGGATTTTAATTCAAACTCAATTTCATGGACGGGATATTCACGTTCACCACTGCGAATACAGCCCACATCTAAACTGGCTTCAATCTCCACTTCATCTAGCTGGATAACACGCGAAGTACGCGTAATATCGGTTTCAAATTGCAGTTGCAGCGGGCTTTCAGTCTGCGTGAGGACTGTATCTAGTAGCTGTCTGGCTTCAGGAGCGGCATCGTAAATGCTTAAATTAAGCGCAGGTAGCTGGTGCAGTTCGCCCAGGTCATGATTATGTTCAAAACGTTCAATATGGGTTTTACCGGCTTTTAGTGTCTGCACCCAGCGAGTGCCTTCCAAGCGTTGTCTCAGCGCAATACCATGCTGTGCCAGCAGGCGATCGGCAGTGTCATAATATCGGGCTTGCAGCGAAATGCTTTCAGATTTCTTAGGATCCAGCGCTTTGAGTAAGGCATTACGGCGCGCATCAGGAATTTGAAATTTTAATTCAATCTCGGTCATTCAATTGGTCCTAAAAAATTGAGCAATACAGCAAAAAATTGGCTTTCTGGCAGATGACGCCGCTATACCAAATTATTATCAAGTGTCCAGAAAAGGCGTTCATTGTTTAAGGCTTCTGATTGTAACCAAAATCTGTCCTGAAAAAAGCAGCCAGAAAAATAGCGCGAACAAAGTGGCTTTTATTTGTACAGAAAATGCGGTAATTTGAGCAAGAACAAAGCATCAGGATGATGAATATGAACGCACCCCTCAACACCGAATGGGCAAAAAAACCGGATGACACGCCTCAAGGTCCAATTCAAAATTATCACGAGTTTTATCGTTTTTATTTAACCGAACACCGCAATATCATGAGCCGGCGTCTGCATATGCTGGGCAGTGGTATCGGCCTGATCTGCCTGACGCAAATGGTCAGGCAGCGGAAGCCACGCTACTTTGTCTATGGACTGGTGGCTGGTTATGCCTGCGCCTGGGTCGGTCATTTTTTCTTTGAAAAAAACAAGCCAGCCAGCTTTAAACAGCCACTGTATAGCTTTATTTCTGACTGGCGAATGTTTGCCGACATTCTGCGTGGCAACCTAAGTCTTAAAGACCGCGCACTGGATAAAATTGACAGCTAATCTTCATTTTTCGAGCAAAACTAAAACTTTCGGTCAAAAATAAGATGAATAGTCAAAAAATTCATTGAAATTGTAGAGTGAATGTTCTATTAATTGAAGCAATGCAGAGTGTATGACACTTTGATGACATCAGTTTTTAACTTTCCAAGCCTGGAGTGACCTTTCTCCGGGCTTTTTTTATAGCTGGAATCATTGAAATAAAAAGAATGAAGAGAGTCAAAAGAGTGTGGACGTGCTAGCGTTTGATCACATTTCCCCAAATGCGTCCTGGCATCAAATTCTAGTACGTCCATGAGACCATGAATGCACGTTGGTTGTTATTGATATAAAAAAATAAAAAACAACAACTTATATCGTTATTATTGAGAGTCTTAGTAAATACCGAAACCGGCGCTGACTCTATCCCCAATACTAGGGATTTTGCATAAAAATCTGAACTGAAACAAAGCATCAGCGAAAATACAGGCAAGGCCTGCTCTTGAGCTGTAACTATGTAATAATGAGAGCCAATTTTTTGAGGTGTTTCAGGCAGGCAAAATGCGTGGCTTATATTTAATTACCAATGATGATCCGATTGAACTGCTTTTAGCCAAACTTGAAGGTGCAATGGCGACCTATGAAGTTGCAGTCTTGCAATATCGCCGTAAAAAGGTGGCAAAAGAAGATCAGGCTTATGAAATTGAATATATGAAATCATTGTGTGCACAGTACAAAGTGCCATTTGTGATTAATGATGATTTGGAAGCTGCGGTAAAATATGGTGTTGGCGTGCATTTGGGTCAAGATGATGGCTCAATTGTCGAAGCCGCGGCACGTTTACCAAAGAATGTCCTGATTGGCCGCAGCTGTAACAATTCACTTGAACTGGCAGAGCAGGCCATTGCCGATGGCGCTAACTATGTGGCATTTGGGGCAATTTTCGCCACCGATACTAAGCCGGAAGCCGGCAATATTGGTCTAGAAACCTTAAAGCAGGCCAAAGCAAAACTGAATGTACCGATCTGCGCGATTGGTGGTTTAACCGTTGAAAATGGTCAGCAGGTGATTGATGCCGGTGCAGACCTTTGTGCGGTGATTAGTGATATATTAGGTCGTCCGATGCATACCGTTGCTCAACGCGTATATGACTGGTCTGAACTATTTAAAAAGGCGGTTTAAGCCGAAATTTTTGTCTGATTTTATTTTGAGTTGAGTCGATTCATGAGCCTATCTCCAAAGCAAGAACAATTATTTAAACAAGCCAGCAAACATATTCCAGGTGGCGTGAACTCACCGGTACGTGCGTTCAATGGTGTAGGCGGCACGCCGGTCTTTATTGAAAAAGCCCAAGGCGCATATTTATATGATGTAGATGGTAAACGCTATGTCGATTATGTCGGTTCATGGGGGCCAATGATTTTGGGTCATGCCCATCCAGCGATTATTAAAGCGGTGCAGGATGCTGCAGTAGACGGTTTAAGTTTTGGTGCGCCAACTGTTCATGAAACGACGCTGGCCGATATTATCTGTGACATCATGCCATCAATTGAACTGGTGCGTATGACCAACTCCGGTACAGAAGCCACCATGACCGCGATTCGTCTGGCACGTGGTTATACCGGCCGTGACAAGATCGTGAAATTTGAGGGCTGTTACCACGGTCACTCAGATTCATTACTGGTGAAAGCCGGTTCTGGCCTGTTAACCAAAGGTGAGGGTGAAGCGACCTCTGCCGGTGTTCCTGCGGATTTTGCCAAACACACCTTAACCCTGCCATATAACGATATTGCCACCTTAAAAGAATGCTTTGCCAAGTTTGGTTCAGAAATTGCCGGGGTGATTGTGGAACCGGTTGCCGGTAACATGAACCTGGTTGCGCCAATTGATGGTTTCTTGCAAGCCATTCGTGATGTCTGTGATGAACATGGCTCGGTGTTTATTATTGATGAAGTGATGACCGGTTTCCGTGTTGGCTTAGGCGGTGCGCAGGCGCATTATGGCGTTACCCCAGATTTAACCACCTTGGGTAAAATCATTGGTGCCGGCTTACCGGTCGGTGCTTTCGGTGGTAAACGCGAAGTGATGGAATGTATTGCACCACTGGGTAAGGTGTATCAGGCCGGAACATTGTCGGGGAACCCGCTGGCGATGCGTGCCGGTATCGAGATGTTTAAACATCTGCGTGAGCCAGGCTTCTATGAAAAATTAAGAGCACAACTGGAAAAACTGCTGGCCGGTTTACAGGCAGCGGCAGATGAAGCCGGTATCGCGTTTAAGACCCAGCAAGTGGGTGCAATGTTTGGTCTGTACTTTACCGATCAGGACGATATCACCAGCTTTGATTCGATGCTGAAATGCGATGTCGACGCTTTCCGTAAATTCTTCCACGGCATGTTAGAGCGTGGCGTGAACCTGGCACCATCTGCATTTGAAGCCGGCTTTATTTCAAGCGCGCACAGCGATGAAGATATCGAGTTTACTATTCAGGCGGCAAAAGCCACTTTTGCTGAGATGAAAGCGTAAATTTGACCTCTCCCTAACCCTCTCCTAAAAGGAGAGGGAAGCTTCAGTTAATTCGAGATCAAAATGAAAACCAAACATTATTTGACTTTAAGTGATGCTGAATTTCTATTAAATGAAGCGCATCAATATGCGATACAGCATAACTTTAATGTCAGTATTGCCGTGGTGGATGAAACGGGCAGTTTACTGGCCATGAAACGTATGGATGGGGCAGCACCAATGACTGCAAATCTAGCCATCGAAAAAGCCAAATGTTCTGCCATGAGTCGCCATGCATCCAAACTGTTTGAAGATATTATCAAAGGCGGTCAGATGGGCTTCCTGACCATGGAATCATTTTCAGGGATGCTAGAAGGTGGTGAACCGATTATGTATCAAGGGCAGCTCGTCGGTGCGATGGGTGTGTCGGGTGTGAAGTCGTTTGAAGATGCGGAGATTGCACGGGTAGCGATTGAGAAGTTTGTGGCACAGCAAAGTTAATTCAAGAAAAAAATTGATTAGCTCAACTCAATAAATTCATCCAAAGTTGTACCAAAATGAAGCGTGGAACGTTAAATATGAATTAAAAAGCCCAATCGCTAATGATTGGGCTTGCCTATATACAATAAAATTATGATTTAAAAAGGAAATCAAAAGA